>JBNGDZ010000340.1:0-5736 GCA_049975765.1 Armatimonadota bacterium | reverse complement strand
ATCCCATCGAGGCCGCGTGGCTTGGGGGCGAGGCGATGGACAACGCATGGGAGTCGCTGCGGGAGGTGTGCGGTGCCCTTCACTCGCGGCAGGTGGCCTTTGAGTTCATCGACGCCCGCGCGCTGATGGGCGGCACGGTGGCCGACGAGGTGTTGGAGACCCCCGGCCAGCTCTTCGGCACGGTCATCGTGCCGAACACGCGCGTGATGCCAGTGGGCGCGCTGGAGCGGCTCGCGGAGCTGCGGGAGTGCGGCAGCCGTGTAGCCTTCTGCGGGGCACTTCCGGAGCTGCCGGCGGACTTTGACGCAAGCCCGGACTTCGAGCGCGCGAGAGAGCGTCTCGCGGCTGATCGGGTGGAGATGGACGAGACGGGGGCGAGCAGAAGCCAGGCCGGCGATGCCTTTCAGCGCCTGGGGAGGACGCTTACCTTCGACTACGATGGCTTCACAGCGGCGCTGCTCGGCCCCAGGCAGAGTTCGCTGTTCACGCAGCAGGAGATGGCGGAGGGGGCGTGCCTGATCGTGCCCGAGGAGGAGCTTGTCCGGCTGGCCGAGATGCTCGCCCTCGTGATCGGTCGCTACGAGCTGCAGCTCGATGAGCCCAGGCCTGAGCTGTCGATGGCCTCGCGCGCGGCAGGAGACTACGCCGTGCACTTCATGCTCAATGAGAGCGACGCCGAGATTCGGCCGCGACTGATGCTGGTCAGTGACCGTCCGCGCGAGGTCCTGCTATGGGACACGTTGACGTCCCGGCAGCGGGTCATCGCCGTGCATGATGAGGTCAGCGAGCCGACGTACTTCACCGTGCCGCTCGGCGGTTGGGCGTCGGCGCTGGTCATCACCCGGCCGCTGGGGGACGCCCGTGCGGGCGCAGCTGCCGAGCCGTCGCTGCTGCGCATCACCAGCGAAGTGCGTGCGCAGTCCATCGAGGTCGTCCGGGAGGCCGTGATCACCACCGCGGGCGACCTGGAGGTCCGGGAGCACGCCTACACTCCGCGCCACCTTCCGGCGGACTTTCCTCTGAAGCCCCTGGAGGAGATGGGGATGGCGGACTTCTCCGGCACCGTTCGGTACCACGTGGATCTTTACGTGCCGCCAGGGGACGTCGGCCGGAGGCTCTTCTTGGACCTCGGGGAGGTCGGCTGTGTCGCGCGGGCGTGGCTCAACGGTGAGGAGCTGGGTGAGAGCGCCTGGCCTCCTCACCGCGTCGAGATCAGCGGCCTTGTCGAGGCCAACACCAATGAGCTGATCGTGGAGGTGACCAACACGCTGGCGAATCAGGCCGGGCGCGATGACGTCGTCGAGATGGCGCGCGAGCGGGGCTGGACGAACGCCTATTACGAACGCACCCTCCCGTGGATGCGTCAGGGGCGGCGCTCAGGCCTCATCGGCCCGGTGCAGGTCCTGCGGGACTATAGCTGAAGCGGGCGGCGCCCCGCCGACCTCAGATCGCACACGGCGGCTCGGGTGCGTCTGGGATTGGTGGTTGCGGGCGGGGGCGCCCGCAACCCGCATGTGTCTCCTGGCGCGGGCAGTCCTGTGGCCGGTGGGGACGCGCAGGCGCCCCGGGCGCCTGCGTGTATGGCTGACCTTGGCGGATGCGCACCCGCCGATCCCCGGTGCTTGCATCCGGGCCAGAAGTAGTGTACCATCCGGGCCTCCGCGAGCGGGATGAGGTCCACGAGCGCGGGCCTGCCCGGTACAGCACAACGGAGTGAAGCATGATGGCCACGATCCCGGTGATGAAGTTCGGCGGCATCTCCATGCAGGGGAAGAACCGCTTCGGGCCCGACGAGGACCGATTGCTTGAGGAGTGTCGTCGGCTCAGGGAGGTCAACGAGATCTACCGCCTGCTGGCCCAGCGGCGGAACGCCGCCCGTGCCCGCAGGCTGGCACAGGTCGCTCGGGACTTCATCCTGCCTCTGACGCGCGACGGCCTGGTGCCGGTTGTCGTGGTGTCCGCCTTCGACTGGGCCACCGACAAGCTCGACCAGCTTGCGGCCAGTATCACCTCCGAGCCGTCTCCACGCGAGTACGCCCGACTGCTGATGTCCGGAGAGCTGCGTGCCAACAGCGCCCTGGCTATGACCCTGGAGGAGAAGCGCTGCCCGGCCCGCTCGATGACCGGAAGGGAGGCGGGCATCGTCACGTGTGGCGGACCGGTTGACGCCGGCATCGCCCGCGTGGAGAGTCAGCATGTCCGCGAGCTTGTCGCGAAGGGCATCGTCCCCGTGGTTGCCGGCTTCCAGGGCTACTACAATGACGCCGACAGCGGCCGAGACGAGGTCTCCATCCTCGGCCGGGGTGGGTCGAATCTGACCGCGGTGGCATTGGCTCACGCGCTGGAGCAGGATTCGTGCACTATGTTCACCGATGTGGACGGTGTGTATGATTGCGATCCCAATATCCATGACGATGCTTGCAAGCTCGACGAGGTGACTGTCGAGGACCTGCTCCAGATGGATCCCTTCCCGCAGGTCATCCAGCGGGAGTCCCTGGAGTATGCCCGCGAGCAGGGGATCAACGTCTGGATCCGGTCCGCGTTTGAGCCCGAGCGCCGAGGGACACTGATCATCTGCGCCTGACGGTCTGACGCAGAAAGTTAACAGTACTGCGCCGCAGAGAGGGTACAATGTGACTGAAAGTAGCCAACATCGGTCACTGGGGAGCGTGGTGAGACTGCCTATTGGGGAGCCCGGTGAGAGCCCTGTTGAGGCGGCGAAGCAGTACATCCGGCGCGGCCAGCGGCGCCTTGCGATAGAGCTGCTGGAGCCGTGGGTGGAAGACTACCCGGCGGACGCTGACGCCTGGTCGGTGCTGGCCGCCGCCCAGTTCGAGTTGGACAACTTCTCCGGCGCGGTGCAGGCCGCCAGGCGCGCTGTGGAGCTCAAGCCCAGCGCCCGCAACTGGTGCAACCTGGGGATGGTCCTGCGGAAGCTGGGACAGCTCTACGAGGCCGAGCGCGCCCAGTACAAGGCCCTGGTGGTGGACTCGGGCTACGAGCGCGCCCGCACTGAGCTGCGCAAGATCCACGAGATCCGGACCGGCAGGCGTGCGCGGCACCGCCAGCGCTTCGACGACATGTAGGTGCCTGGGTAGCCTACCGGTCGTGATCGAGCACGACGCCGACGGTCTCCTCAGTGTGCTCAACGATGGTGTCGATGGCCTCCGGGGCGTCTGACATAGGGAAGACGTGACTGGTCAAGCCCTCCACGTCGAGCCGTCCCTCGCTCATCAGCCGCAGGCACTCGTGCAGGTTCCGCTGCGTCGTCCACTGCACAAACACGGGCGGGTAGTCCGCGCCCTCCTCGTAGTCGGGGTCCAGAAAGCCCGGGCCGGTTCGCGCCGCGCTGCGCACATCCAGGTTGCCAAGCGCCGCCGCCCACTGGTGCCGGAAGGTGAAGCCGCCCACGATCACGATGCGGCCCATCTGGTGGGTGTCGGGCGAGAGCTTCATACTCTCTACGACCTGCTGGAACGTCTCGTCGCTTTCCCCCCCGAAGGCGATGATCGCGCAGTCGAGCCCGCGGCTGAGAGTGAACTCGCGGGTCGGCGCCACGGGATCCCCCGCCAATGGGTCAACGGTGAGCCCCGCGCCGCCGGACTCCGCGGCCTTCCGCCGCTGCGCGAACAGGTCCCAGCCCAGCACGCGCGTCCCCGACAGGGCCGCGAAGCGAACACAGAACTGGCCCACGACGCCGAGGCCCACCACCAGCACATCCTCGCACAGTTGCAGCTCAGCGCGGCGGATCGCGTGCATGGCGGTGGCACCCAGATGCGCCGAGGCCGCCTCCGCGTAGCTGACATCGGCAGGGATGGGGATCGTCAGGTTCGCGCCGACCGCCACGTAGTCGGCGTGGTAGGCGCCGACGCCCTCATAGCGCTCCCGGCCGGACATGCAGGCCACCCGCTGGCCCACCTCCCGCTCCTCCACGCCCTCGCCGACCGCCGCGATGTCGCCGGCGCACTGGTAGCCCAATGGCCGCGGCTCCATGTCCGGCCGCGGCTCGCGGCGGTACTGGAACGCCGCGCGGAGCTGCGTCCCCTGGCTGAACATCGAAGCGCGGGTGCGCACCAGCACATAGCCCTCGCGCACCTGCGGCGTCTCGCGCTCGACGACCTGCCCTCGCCCGTGTCCGTCGAGTACCAGGATCCTGTGGGTCCGTGGAATGTCACTCATCGTTGTCACCCCGGGCGGTCGTGGCGAGCTCGAGGTATCTCGACAACGTCGCCATCCTGCGCTGCACGGTCTGCATGTCCAGGTGCATAACCTCGTCGCCTCCATAGCCGCCCCGGCGCAGCCACACGCCGTTGTCGGTGCGCTGCGCCAGCGCCTCGCGCACGTCGTCCTCCATGTCCTCGGCGCGCTGGATGCGCTCTTGGTCGGTCAGCTCCCGTTCGGCCTGGCGCTCGCGCACGTAAGCGTCGAGGCCGATCTGCGTGATGTGGTCGTACGTCTCGCGGATCTGGTCGTTGTAGTAGCCGCCCTTGAAGGCGTAGTGGTCGGGGGTGTCGCTGTCATCGTAGGTGAGGCGATAGGTGCCGGCGTAGAAGTAGAGCGGGCGATTGGTCTTCAGCTCATAGAAGCGCGCCCAGCGCCCGTCCTCAAGCTGTGAGCGCTCGAACCAGTCCATGGCCGCGGGCAGCGGCTCGAGATACCTATCGTCGCCGGTGAAGACGGCGATCTCGATAAGGAGCCTCATCACCCCGGAGCTCTCTCCGCTGCACACCGACGGCGGCTCGAACCGCCGCGCCCAGGCGGGCATCAGGTCGGCGTCGTACTGCTGCGCCCAGGAGCCCTGGGGCTCGGGGAGCTGCGCGTTGATGATGAACTCGCCGCAGCGGACCACGGAGTCGTAGTAGCGCTGATCCCCGTACGTCTCCCAGGCGAACATCATCGTCCGGCAGCAGTCCCGGATGGTGTTGTCGTTGAAGGTCATGAAGTCCCCGTAGGAGCGTCCGGACAGCGGGTAGCGCTGCGGCCAGCCACCGCCCTCCGCCTGGGCCTCCAGCAGGAAGTCAAGCGCCGCCATGGCCGCGTCGTGGATGGTCTCGTCCGAGCCCTCAAGGGCGTCATCCACCGCCACCAGCAGCCGCGTGGCATGTTGGGTCACATTATCATCCATGGTGCCGGTGTTGTGTCCGGAGGCGAGCTCCTCGTCATCGCTGCCCGCGTTGTGGCGGTAGAAGTAGCGCTCCTCGCCCTCGCGCGAGAAGTCGATGGTGTAATACCAGCCGCCGCACGCGAGCTGGCCCCACGCCAGCGAGTGCGCCACCTGCACCGCGGCGTCCAGGAACAGCTCATCGCCCGTGGCCTGGTAGGCGCGGAAGAATGCGAAGCCGGTGCTGGGGCTGCCCGGCGGCTGCACCCAGTTCATGGTGGAGGAGATGTGGCCCTCGCCCCACTGGTCGCTGAGGTCGGCCAGGTAGGAGCCGGCGTAGCCACCGTGGATGGCGGCCTCCTCGGTGAGGTACCGTGTGGCCTGGCGCAGCGCCTGATGCGCCTGTTCCACCAGCGCCTCATCCAGTGCGAAGCAGGGCGCTGCCAGCATTGCCAGCATCACGATCGCGAACGTCTTCCGCATGAGTGAGCCCTCCATGGCGATGGTCATCCGGTTGTCGGCACGGGCGGGTGCGCGCGCCCATGAGAGTCGCAGGCGGGCGAGGGCGCCCGCCGCCCATGATAGCGATCACGGCGGGCCGGACGGTGGTCCGGCCCCTCCACGCGGGCCATCGC
>JBNGDZ010000339.1:0-5773 GCA_049975765.1 Armatimonadota bacterium | reverse complement strand
GTGGAGGCCCTCGCCCCAGCCCGTTGCCGCTATGCCGTACGGAGGGGCGGGCTGCCCAGCCCGCCCGGCCGTTCGTCGTGCCGTTTGGCCATTCCTTACCCACACGTTGCGCGGGCGCCATCGATCGCGGAGGGGCCGTCCTGAGTGAGACTGCATGGCAGTCTCCAACAGAATCGCCGGTCGCCACGATGTGGGTAAAGGCGAGCCAAACGGTGGGCAACCGCCCGCCCGGCACGTGACCGTACCACCGTCCGGCCCGCCGTGGCTCATGGTGAAAGGCGGACAAGCCGCGCGCCACGCTCCTGCACGGCTCAACCGGCGTCGGCCAGGCTGGCGAGGTTCACGGCCATTGACAGCTCGACGCCAGACACCCGCATGATGCGCCGGGTGAAGTGGTTGTTGCCCACCTCGCCGGCGCAGTGCGCGTTGGTGCCCGCCACGAACTTCACGCCCTCGTGCCCGAAGATCGCCAGCAGGCTCGACCACTCCCGGACGAACTCCCCCACGCTCAGCGCCGGATGCCACCACCACGCGCGCCCCGACAGCTCCAGCGCCACATTGTGCTCGGCCATCAGCCGCGCCAGGTCCCTGATGTGGGCGCGGGGGAGGTCCTGCGGGGTCAGGGCCGCCTCGGAGCGCCCCAGGTTGAAGGGATCGGCCAGCACGTCCACGCGCCCACCGCTGACGACCGCCCGCAGAGCCCCGAAGACGTTCTCTATCAGCCGCGAGCGGTCGGCGGGGACGTTGGTGCAGATGCCCGTCGTGTCATTCGAGAAGCTCGCCAGAATGAGGGGAAGGTCCTCGGCGGATCGAGGGAGGCTCAGCCGGCCGGTGACGTCCATGATGTGGCACTGTGCGCCCGCGATGACCGCCACGCTCGATCGCGAGCCCACGCGCTCGGTCTCGCCCCGGCGCACATCGAGGTCAGAGGTCTCCAGCTCGACGTGGTCGGTGATGGCGATGGCCTCGAGCCCGGTGGCCTCCGCGGCCCGCACCATGTCCAGCACCGTGTCACGCCCGTCGCTGAAGACGGTGTGCGTATGCGCGTCATGCGGCGGGATCGGCCGCGGCAGGTCCTGCATCGGACCTCCTCCCTGGATCAGCCTCCGAGCAGCCGGCGCATCGCGCGCAGAGACGCCCGCGCCGCCTCGTCCGGCGCGTCGGCGATGTCGAACAGATCGACGGTCATCCATCCCCCGAAGTCGATCTCGCGCAGCGCGCCGATGATCGCCGCCAGGTCCATCTCACCGGTCCCCGGCACGAGATGCTGGTGCACGCCGCCGGCGATGTCCTCGATGTGCGCGGCCACGATCGCCGACCCCAGCCTGCGGATCGCGCCCGGCACGTCGTCCTCGGTCAGCTCCGCGTGGCCGACGTCGAGATTGACCCCCAGCGCGGGCGACGGGAAGCGCTCCATCAGCGCCATCATCTCCCTCACGCCGTGGATCACCAGGCCCGGCTCGGGCTCCAGCGCCAGCGTCACGCCCAGGGCCTCGGCGCGCTCGATCTGCTGACCGAGATGATCGTGCAACTGCGCCTCCAGGTCCGGCGGCGCCCCGGCGCCCGGCCGCGGTGAGTTGATGATCAGCACGGTGCAGCCGAAGTGGGGCACCAGCTCCACCGCCCGGAGCGCACGCGGCCAGCGCATCTCCAGAGGATCCCGGTCGCCATGGTAGCTCACCGTGGCGATGCGTGTGCCGACCTCTCGGGCGAGTTCGGCCAGGCGCCGGCAGCGTTGCGCATCCAGCCGCTCCGGCTCCAGGCCCGGGTGCTCCAGGCACAGCTCCACACCGTCGTAGCCCGCCAGCGCGATGCGGCTGATGGCCTCCTCCGGGGAGAGCCTGCGATAGCCGATGGTGCGAAAGCCGAGGTGGGGTGTCATCCGCGACCTCCCGGCTGCGCTCACGCGCCCGGCTTCCAGCCGTGCCGCCCAACGAGGGGCACGAACACACATGGCATGCTCTTGCGCCGCACGATCTCGTCGCCGTGGCGCTCAACGATCAGCAGGCGCTGAGTCATCTGGCTTCCCACGGGGATGACCAAGCGGCCACCGTCGGCGAGCTGCTCGATCAGCGGCTCAGGGACTCTTGGCGCTGCGGCGGCCACGATGATGCGATCGTAGGGGGCGTGCTGGGGCAGTCCCTGCGTGCCGTCGCCGACGACGACCTCCACGTTCTCGTACCCAGCTTCCTCCAGGGCCTGGCGGGCTCGCTCCGCGAGCTTCTCCACGATCTCCACTGCATAGACCTGGCTGCACAGCTCGGCCAGCAGGGCGGCCTGATACCCCGACCCGGCGCCCACCTCCAGCGCTACATCCTCGGGACGGCAGGCCAGCGCCTCCAGCATCGCCGCCACCATGTAGGGCTGGGAGATGGTCTGACCCTCACCGATGGGCAGCGGGCGATCGGCGTAGGCGTCCAGGCGCATCTCCTTGGGCACGAAACGCTCACGAGGCACCTGCGCCATCGCGCGCAGCACCCGTTCGTCACGGATGCCGCGCGGCTTGAGCTGGCCCTCCACCATGCCCTCTCGCTGGCGCTCGAACTCCGAAGCGTTGCGGGGACCATCCCTCGCCACGTCGGGAGTCACCTCATCGCATGGCTCCACCGGCCGCGCACTCGCGCCCTGAGGCAGGTATTCGCCGACGGCGTGGCGAAACCTCTGTCGCGCGGGCGGCGATAGGGCCGGCCGCGCCTGTACGCGTGCTGAGCCGGCACCGCGAGAGGAGGTGATCGACGGTGAGAGACGATGCCCTCAGCCGTGGCGGGACCTGGGACAGGGCCGATGAGTCCGACATCTTCGTGGCTCTGACGCGCAGCGCCATCATCATTGCCATCATTCTCTCCCCCGCATTCAGCAACGTCCAGACGCCGCGTCATGTGCAGGTGGCCACCGTCGTGGCGGCCGTCTACACCCTGGCGCTGTTCATCTCCCGCCTGGCCGGCCGGTGGCTGCCGCTGCAGCGACATCTGGCCATCGGCGTGGACATCTATCTGATCACCACCGCCGTCCTGGAGTGGGGCGATCAGTCGCGCGCCATCTTCCAGCTCTACTACATCGTGGTCATCGTCGCCGCCATGTGGTTCGGCCGCACCGGCGCGATCACGACCGCCGTGGCCGCGCTGGGCGCCTACGTCTGGGCGGAGATGGCCATCTCCGAGATCCCCCTGCACGCGGAGGACATCTTCAACCTCCTGTGGTACCAGGGGGCGCCCATACTGGTCATCCTGGCCTTCGTCAGCTCCTACGTGCTCCGAGCAAGGGAGATTGAGCGCTCCAGGGGCCTGCGGCTCTCGCACGAGCTGCAGCTCGCCCGCGGCATGCAGCGGCAGATGCTGCCCGACGCCGTCCCGGAGGCACCCGGCTACGAGCTGGCGGTGCGGCTGGAGGTGGCGAGGGTCGTCAGCGGCGACCTCTACGACTTCCTGCGACCGTCCGAGGACAAGCTGTTGGTGTGGGTGGGGGATGTGGCGGGCAAGGGCGTCTACGGCATGATGCATGTGTCCATGATGCACTCGCACCTGGAGGCGGCGGGCCTGGAGGGGCTCTCGCCGGCGGCCATGGCCGACCGTGTCAACCGCGGGGTCTACGATGCCATGCAGCCGTCCAGCTTCGCATCGCTGTTCATCGCCCAGTTGCACCTGCCGACGGGAAGGCTGACCTACGCCAACTGTGGGCACCCGCATCCCCTGCTGCTGCGCGACGGCGGCACCGAGAACGTCGAACGGCTGCACACGGACACGCCGCTGGTGGGTATCACGACCACTCCGGCGTACCGGCAGCTGACCGTCGAGATGAGGCCCAGGGATGTCGTGGTCATGACCACCGACGGGGTCCAGGAGGCCCGCGCCTCCGACGGCAGCATGTTCGGCGAGGACGGCCTGCTGGAGGTGCTGGCCGGCCTGCACGGCGCCACGGCCTCAGAGGTGGCGACCGAGGTCATACGCGCCGTCCGCCGGTTCAGCGGCGGCCAGTTCCGCGACGATGCCATCGTGGCCGTCATCCGCCGTGAGCCGGCCTAGCGCAGCGAGCGGATGACGCCGCGAACCCGGCCGATGATCTCCACGTCCTTCACGAATATGGACTCCATGGCCGGGTTGGCGGGCCGCAGCTCGACCCGGTCCTCGTGGCGGTAGAGGTACTTCACCGTTGCCTCGTCCTCCAGGAGGGCCACCACAATCTGCCCGTCCTCGGCGCTGGGCTGCTGGTTGACCACTACCAGGTCGCCATCGAGGATCCCGGCCTCGATCATCGAGTCGCCGCTGACCTCCAGAAGAAAGAGATCGCCGGGCCCGAAGAGCTCGGCGGAGGTCGGCACCAGGCGCTCGATGTTCTCGGTGGCCAGGATCGGTTCGCCGGCCGCCACCCGGCCGACCAGTGGCAGGTAGGTGGGCGTGGCGCGCTCGTGAGGGCCCTGGTCCTCGGCGACGCGCAGCGCCCGTGTCAGCGAGCCGTCCCTGCTGATGTAGCCCTTGTCCTCCAGCACGCGCAGATGGTAGTGCACGCTCGACGTAGACTTGAGGCCGATGGCGGCCCCGATCTCGCGGACCGTGGGAGGATAGCCACGCTCCTCGATAGTGCGGGCGATGAAGTCGAGTATCTGCCTGCGCCTCGGGGTCAGCTCGTCTCCGTTGCTCATTACTGCGACGCCTCCTGCTCCTGCATGGTGCTGGCCCGCAGGTCAGGACTGCCGTGCGGGCCGTGCGAGCGGCGATGTCATCAGTATAGCACAACAGGGCCGAGTCAGCAAACGTGCGTTCGAGTTTTTCGGCGACTTACTGGCTGCAGCGAGGAGCACCGCCTGATGCGCCGCGAGGAACTCCATGAAATGTACCAGCTCGAGGACCGATACTGGTGGTTCATCGGGCGCAGGCGCATCGTCCACAGGTTCATCGAGCTCTACGGCCCCCGGGGTGAGAACCTGCGCATCCTCGACGCCGGCTGCGGCACCGGCGGGACGTTGACGGCGCTGCAGGACCTGGGGAACGTCTGGGGTTGCGACATCTCGCACCAGGCACTGACGCTGGCGCGCACCAGAGGGCTCAGTGACCTGGGCCTGTGCAGCGTGACGGCCCTGGGCTTCGAGGACGCCAGCTTCGACGTCGTGGTCAGTTGCGACGTTCTGGAGCACGTGCAGCGCGACGCGCTCGCCGTGCGCGAGATGGCGCGGGTGCTGCGGCCCGGCGGGCTGCTGGTGGTGACTGTGCCGGCGCACATGTTCCTGTGGAGCGAGCATGACGAGGCGCTCGAACACCTGCGGCGCTACGAGCCGGCGGCCTTTCGGGAGCTATTGGAGGGCGCTGGACTGCGCGTGGAGAAGATGACCGAGGCGGTGGCGCTGGCGCTGCCGGCTGTGCTGTTGTACCGCGTATGGCGGAGGCTGAGCGGCCGGGAGGGGCGTCCGAGGACCTCGCTGGTACGTCTGCCCCGGCCGCTGAACCGCTTGCTGGTGTGGATGCTGGATGTCGAGAACGCCGTCATCCCGTACCTGTCGCTGCCACTGGGGACATCCCTGGTGGCGGCTGCGAGCAAGCCGGGGGACATGCAGTAGCAGGCCCGCGGGCAGGGGCGGCTTCGGTTCGGCCCTGGGACAAGGAGCCTGGTACCGGTGAGAGTGGGGCTCTCCATCGGTGGCGGCATGTCGGCCATGGAGCGCATCGATCCGCGCGACCTGGCAGCGGACGGCTTCGGATCGGTCTTCATCGCGTGCTACGAGGACGAGATGCGGTGGCACGCCCAGGCCGCCGCCGACTTCTTCCGAGCCTGCCAGGCC
>JBNGDZ010000338.1:0-5801 GCA_049975765.1 Armatimonadota bacterium | reverse complement strand
GGAGCTTGCGAACCGCATCAGCGCGGACCTGTTCGTGAGCATCCACTGCAACGCCATGCCACGCCCCAACACCGGCCGGGGCACGGAGACCTACTACTACCACGCGCGCAGCAAGTGCCTGGGGCTGATCATGCAGGCGGAGCTGGTACGGAGGCTGAGCCGCCGCGACAACGGGCTGCGATGGGCCAACTTCTGCGTGACGCGCGAGAGCAAGATGCCGGCGGTGCTGGTGGAGCTGATGTACCTCAACACCGACGAGGAGGAGGCGCTGCTGGCAAAGCCCGAGGTGCGCACCGCCGCGGCCGAGGCCATCGTTGAGGGCCTGCGCCAGTACGTGGAGGGCACCGGAAGCGTCGCCGAGCGCTCCGAGATGGGGATGTGACGTCCGCCTTCGCGTCGCGGCTTACCTGGCGTCCGGCCGCACCGCGCGCAGGGACACTGCTGCCAGAGCAAGCGCACCGCCGACCAGAACGATGTCGATGCGCACGCCGAGCCGGAGCGCCCCGAAGAGCCCGTAGAAGAGCCCCCCGCAGGCCAGCACGCCGCTCCACCCCCTGGCCTGCAGCCCGCCGGCCATGAGCGCGAAGCCGATGATCGCGGAGAAGCTCGGGCAGGGCACCAGCCCAAGAGGCGCGGCGTAGAGGTAGCGCCATGGGCCGCCGCTGTCCAGGAAGTGCGGGTACACCCAGCCGAACGCCACCATCACCAGGCCCGCCCCCCACGCCCAACTCGGGCCTCTGGAGACCGGCGCCGAAGGCAGCCGCAGGGCAAGCACCAGCAGAGCCAGCGCCACAGCCCCGATGATGATGCCGTTGAACGGGTTGGCGTGCAGCCAGGCCAGCACCGAGACGGACAGCAGTGGCGTGACGAGCAAAGAGCCGGCCAGGCGGCGGCTCGGGCGCCACCCGGCCAGCAACGCGACTGTGGCGGCCAGAAGCGCCACATGCCACGCGATGGCGAAGGGCTGCGCCGAATCCGCCACGGCGGTCAGGCCCTCCAGGATCTGTTGCGGGGTCGGCATTGGCAGTCACCTCGGACGGCTTCCAGTGCGCGCAAATAGTAGCTGGAAGAGGGCTGGTCCTGTCAAGGCAAGGAGTATACACCTCCCGGGGCGAACAGTCCTGTGACGACCGCCGGACGGCAGACCCCACGGAGGTCTTCGAACGTGCTACGAGAGGACGGACGCGAGAACCCGGACCTGCGTAGGTGCCGCATCACCCGCAACATCAACAAGTATGCCGAGGGCTCCTGCCTCATCACCCTGGGGAACACTCGAGTGCACTGCACCGCTTCAGTGGATGACTACCAGCCCCACTGGCTTCGGGACAGCGAGGAGGGCTGGGTGACGGCAGAGTACGCCATGCTGCCTCGAGCCACCGCCGAGCGCACGCGGCGAGCCTCCCACCAGGGCGTCTCCGGCAGGGCCCACGAGATCCAGCGACTGATCGGCCGCTCCCTGCGTGCCGTCTGCAACACCGAGCAGCTCGGCCCCGTGACGGTCCAGCTTGACTGCGACGTGCTGCAGGCGGACGGGGGAACGCGCACCGCCTCGATCACCGGAGCGTGGGTGTGCCTGGCCGATGCCTGCCGGTGGCTGATGGACAAGGGGCGCGTCAGACGCTGGCCTCTGTCGGGACAGGTGGCCGCCATCTCAGCGGGCATCGTCGGCGGCGAGATCCTGCTGGATCTGGCCTACTCCGAGGACGCCCGCGCCGCCGTGGACATGAACCTGGTCATGACCGACGATGGCAAGCTCATCGAGGTTCAGGGCACCGCCGAGGGCCAGCCCTTTACTGACCAGCAGCTCATGGAGATGGTCGCGCTTGGTCGTGAGGGCATGCAGACGCTGTTCGACCTGCAACGGGAGGTGCTTGAGGACGTTCTGCCGTGACCGGCAGGACGCCCGCTACGAGCCACGAGCTACAAGCGACGAGCTGCGTCGAACGGCAAGCGCACGCGCGTAACGGCGAAGAGGGCAAAGACCCACAGAGGATGAGGACGGTGCTCCGGCGGCTGATACTGGCCACCGAGAACCAGCATAAGGTGCGCGAGATCCGCACGCTCCTGGCTGACCTCGCCGTGGAGGTGGGCCACCTCGGCGAGCTTGAGAGGCCGCCGGAGCTGACGGAGACCGGGCAGAGCTTTGCCGAGAACGCCCGGCAGAAGGCCTGCGCAGTGGCGGAGGCGACCGGTGAGCTGGCGCTGGCGGATGACTCCGGGCTGATGGTGGACGCCCTGGGCGGCGAGCCCGGAGTCCGCAGCGCCCGATACGCCGGTGAGGGCGGCAGCCAGCAGGACCTGATCGAGAAGCTGCTGCACGAGCTTGAGGGCGTCGAGCTGTGCGACCGCACCGCTCGCTTCGTATGCGTCCTGTCGCTGTGCGGCCCTGAGGGGGAGATCGGTCGGTGGGAGGGCGTCGTCGAGGGGCTCATCACCGCCGAGCCCCGCGGTCACGGCGGCTTCGGCTACGACCCGGTGTTCTACTACCCGCCCGCGGAGATGACCTTCGCGCAGATGCCTCCCGGCGACAAGAACCGCGTGAGCCATCGCGGGCGGGCGCTGGAGGCCTTTCGCCGGGACCTGCCGGCGATCCTGCAGGCCCGCAAGGCGTGATCGGGCGCGTTCGATGGCCTGTTCTGACAAGGAGAGACGACCATGGAGCTGAAGCTCTCAGCGCGCGAGTATCTCAGCCAGGGCAACACCTACGAGGAGAAGATGGCGTATCTCGTGGACGCCGGCTACGACGCCATCGAGCTGACCGGCCGGCCGGACATCCTGGAGGTGGTGGATGAGCTTGCGGACGCCTCGCGCAACAGCGGCTGCGCGGTGAGCACCATCTGCAGCGGCGGCCGCGGCGCGCTGATGGCCGCGGAGCGAGACCAGCGCGATCTTGCGGTCGAGGACCTCAAGAGCTTCCTGACCGCCGCGGGGCAGCTCGGCGCCACCGGCGTCATCTACGCCCCGCTGATCGCCGTGAAGATGAACCCCGATGACTTCACCCGCCTTCCCGACCTGGCGCCGCTATACAGGCAGGAGCGTCTGGAGATGGAGCTGCTGGTGGCGCTGGCGACGCAGATCGCCGAGCACGCGGCCGCGCATGATGTCTGCGTGCTCTGGGAGCCGCTCAACCGCTACGAGCAGTGGTGGTTTAACCGCCTCGAGAACTGCGCGGAGCTGTGCGACCGGGTGGGCAGCGATGCCTGCCGCATCATGGCGGACTTCTTTCACATGTCCATCGAGGAGGACACCATCCCCGGCGCGCTGCAGCGCTACGCCGCGGACTATGTGCGGCACATCCACCTCGCCGACAGCAACCGCTTCACGCCCGGCCACGGCCACACGGACTTCGCGGCCGCCTTCGCCGTGCTAGAGGAGATCGGCTGGGAGGGCTACATGGCGCTGGAGTGCCGGCCGCGGGGCGACGCCACCGAGGACCTTCGCCGCGCCGCGCGACTGCTGCGCGAGCAGGCCCGGTAAGGGAGGCGCGGCGCCCGTGCCCGCTCTGGCAGCCGGCGGCGAGCGGCCGCTGACGGTGCTGACGGTCATCACGCCGGGACGCTACTCCGGTGCCGAGCGAATGGCGGTCTATCTCGCCGACGCCCTCGGCGAGCGCGGCCACCGCGTTCTCTTCGCCTGCAAGCGCAACGACCTGCTGCTGGGCGCGCTGGCCGAGCGCGACATCGAGGCCCGAGTCCTCCCGATCTCCGGCAAGGCCAACCTGGTGGCGCCGCTGGTGCTGGCGTGGCACGCCCGGCAGGTCGGGGCGGATATCATCCACACCCACCTCTCCACCGCCGGCCTGTGGGGCTCGATGGCTGGGCAGATCGCTGGAATCCCTGTGCTGGCCTCCGTACACGCCCTGAACGCCAAGACCTGCTACATGCTCGCCGACCTCGTCGCCACCTGCTCGGAGGGCGTCCGGGAGCATCTGCTTGAGCAGGGCATGCCCCCGTGGAAGGTGCGGGTGCTCTACAACGGCGTGCAGCTTGACCGCTTCGAGGGCCTGCCCTCGGGCGAGCAGATGCGGGGCGAGCTGGGCCTTTCCCCCGACATCCCGGTCATCGGTGAGGTGGCGCATCTGTCCCCGAAAAAGGGCCAGCGCTACCTCATCGAGGCCACTGCCATTCTTCGGGACCGCTACCCGGACCTGACTTGCCTGCTGGTGGGGGAGGGCGACGACGCGCATGCGCTACGGGATCACGCCCAGGCTTTGGGCGTGGGTGAGGCCGTCCGGCTGCTGGGCTATCGGGAGGACGCCCCGGCGGTGATGCGCGCCATGGACGTGGTGGTGCTGCCCTCCGTGGCGAAGGAGGGCCTGGGCGTGGTCCTCATCGAGGCGGGGCTGGTGGGCAGGCCGGTGGTGGGCAGCGACGCGCCCGGCATCCGGGAGGTCATCGCGGAGGGCGAGACGGGTCTGCTGGCCCCGGTCGCCGACGCCGTCGGCCTGGCTGAGGCCATCGGGACGATCCTGGCCGACCCGGCGCTGGCCTCCCGCATGGGCGAGCGTGGTGGTGAGCGGGCCCGGCGGATGTTTACCATCGACCGCATGGCCGAGACCGCGGAGGCAATCTACCGGGAGATGCTGGCCGAGAGCTAATGGCCACCCGCCACTGCTTGACGAAATGCTGCTGGCCTGAGCGGATCCCCGCTGTGCCGCACACGGCACTAGGGATGAGGGGAGGCCCCCGGCCCTCCAGAGGCGGTGTGTGCGGCGGCAGAGGGGCGGGCCTCATGATATGTCCATAGTTGACGGAATAGCGTGGCGGGGCCGAGGAAATGCACAGAAAGCCTCTGCAGTGCGGCTGCACGGCGGCCGAAAGACCTCTGTCTGAGCAGAGGGGGAAATTCGCCGAGAGCCCGTCACGGCCTTGACATAGCGTAACGGGGGCGGTATAGTAGGGTACTGTGGGGCGTGGCTCCCTATGGGCCGCGCGAACAGGACAGGAGTACTGCTCCAGTGCGGCGGACCTGGCGGAGGACTTCCCCCCCTGATGTAGTGGAGCTGGGCCGACCGTGCGGAGGTGGGAGGTGTGTGTGTTGGCCGATCTGAACTTCGTTGCACTCACGGGCTTCTCGACGCGTGAGCCGGCCCTGAGGCAGAAGTCTTCCGGCCAGATCAAGGCAGAGTTCAGCTTCGAGGTCGACCGCCCGTTCCTGCGGGCAAACGGAGAGCCGGTATCCGACCTGTTCCTCGTGGACGCCTGGCAGGAGCTTGGCGAGTGGGTCATGGAGAACATCAATGCCGGCACCCGCTTGATGATCGTGGGCACCCTCAACAAGGAGAGCTACAACAGCCACGGCGCCCGCGAGCACATGACCATCGTCAAGGCGAAGTACATCCGAAAGACGAGCGGCAACGTCGCGGACAGGTGCGACGGGCTGGAGGGGATCAAGAGAGACTCGTGGGGCGAGGATCTGCTGCTCACGGCTGTCGGACTGATCCAGGAGGCCATCTGCGACGAGGAGGCCCCCGCGACCCTGGATACCATTGAGGCCCCGACCAGGACGTAGCCGCACCACGAGGAATGCGGCAATCCTGCATACCGGCAGCCCGGTCCTGGGCTGCCGTCTTCTTTTCGTGCTCGCGGGCGGTGAGTGACGATGACCGCCGGAGACCATCTACAGACCTTCCTGCACATGTGCTCGGACGGAGCGGGCACTCGCGTGCGGGCGATCGGCGCTTCAGACGCGGAGGTCTCATGGTCGGCGACCGCGCGGCCCGGCGAGATCGACTCCCGCCTGCTGGAGCTCGTCGAGGGCCTCGACGGCGAGCGTATCCTCTCCTGGGATTGTCGGCTGCT
>JBNGDZ010000337.1:3725-5819 GCA_049975765.1 Armatimonadota bacterium | reverse complement strand
GAGGGCGACCGGCTGCTCGTCGCCAGGGGCGGCGACGAGGGCTGGAGCACCGCCGCGCAGGTGATGGCGGATCACCCGGAGCTCGGCACCCGGGAACCGGCGCCATCGGCGGCAGCCGAGGAGGTCATCGAGGGTGCGGCCGTGGACGATTGGGCGCTGTCGGACCGCGAGGAGGAGCCCGAACAGGCACCAGTCGGCGTGCGGGAGCCGCGGGCGGTGCCCATCCGCGGCATGACCCCTCAGCACGGCCTCGGCAGGTGGATCGGCCAGGCCTGGGAGATCGTGGCCGGAGACATCTGGGCCTTCGTCGGTGCGGTCCTTCTGGCCGGCCTGGTCAGTCTGACCATCATCTGCGCCCCGGCGATGCAGGCGGGCCTGACGTTGATGGCCATCCGGCGCT
Source organism: Armatimonadota bacterium (assembly GCA_049975765.1). GTDB lineage: Bacteria > Armatimonadota > Zipacnadia > Zipacnadales > UBA5352 > JAYENL01. Next base: position 5,419 of record JBNGDZ010000337.1, on the reverse strand, counting down.
TCCGCGGCCAGCGAGTCCGGGCCGGGACGGTCTTCGACGGCTTCCAGTACTTCGTGCCCGCGCTGGTCGTCGCCGTCATCGTGGCGCTGATCACCGCGCCGTTCTGGATCCCGTCGCTCGCCATCGAGATCCTGACAACGAATGGCGACGTGCCTCAAAGCCTGCAGATGATCGGGCAGGTGCTCGGGTGGCTCGGCAACATCGTGAGCCTCCTGGTCGGCGCGGCGGTCTTCTACGCGATGCCCCTGGTCGTTGACCGGGGGATGACCGGTCTGGAGGCCCTCAAGGCCTCCTGGACTGCCACCAGTCAGCGGCTTCTCTCCTATGTGGGCATGACGTTCGTGCTGCAACTTATCGCGCAGATCGGCGTCCTCGCCTGCTGCGTGGGGATCCTGGTCACCGCTCCGATGCTCCCTGCAGGGCAGGTCGCGGCGTACATGTACCACTTCCGCAGTCGCTGAGACGCTGAGAAGCGCTGAAGGGATGCACTGGTGACGATGGAGCGCGACGAGGTGGCCTGGTACTACCGGCCGGGTGGCGAGACCCTGGGCCCGGTCTCGTGGCGCGAGATCGAGGCCATGCTCGCGGACACCTTCGACGCCGACACGCTGCTGGTCGCCAGGGGTGGTGACGAGGGCTGGAGCACAGCCGCGGACGCGATGAGGCAGCACCCGGAGCTTGCCTCCGGGGAGCCGGCGCCGTCGGCGGCGGCTGAGGAGGTCATCGATGAGGCGGGTGCGGAGGACTGGACGCTCTCGGACCTGGACCAGGAGCCGCGGGCCGTACCCACCGGCGGCATGACGCCGCAGCACGGGCTCGGCAAGTGGCTCGGCCAGGCCTGGGAGATGGTCATCGGCGACATCTGGGTGTGGGTCACGGCGATGCTGCTGGTGATCCTCGTTAGCGCCGTCACCCTGGGAATCGCGGGGCCGCCGCTAAGTGTTGGGCTCTACATTATGTCGCTGCGCAGCTTCGACCGTCGAGAGATCGCTCCCCACGATGTCTTCCGGGGCTTCAGTCGCTTCTGGAGCGCCTGGGGCGTGACCCTCATCGCAATGGTGCCCGCAGTCCTCCTGGCGGCGCCGCTCATGATCCTGATTGCAGTTCCCGTGCTGCGTCCGCTCAACCCCTCCGCTGAGGAACTGACGCCCCTCGTGCTCTCAGGTATCTATCTGCTGATCGCGGTTTTGCACTTGCTTCGGCTGGCCATCCAGACGATATTCTTCTACTCCTGGGCCTTGGTGGCCGAGGGATACGGCGCCTGGGAGGCCGTGGTGGGCTCCTGGACGAAGGTGAGGGTGTACTTCTGGTCCTACCTGGGCATGTTCGTGCTGCTCACGATCATCGCCGGGCTGGGCAGCTGTGCCTTTTACGTCGGCTTGCTGGTGACCTATCCCCTGCTGCCATGCACCGTCGTCGCGGCCTACAGGTGGCACTTCCGGCAGGTCGCGGACGCGGCCGCAGGATGATCTCAGCCGGGGCAGAGGATGCACCTCAGAATACACAACAGCGGAGCGAATGACATATGCTCGCATTGCAGAAGGTCGAGAAGGGCGTAGGCAGGATGGAGCTGCGGGACGTCCCCGAGCCCGAGCCGGAGCCGGGTTGGGTGAAGATCGAGGTAAAGGCAGCCGCGATCTGCGGCACCGATATCCACATTCGCCACGACACCTTCCCCTACTGGCCTCCGGTGA
>JBNGDZ010000337.1:0-3715 GCA_049975765.1 Armatimonadota bacterium | reverse complement strand
GAGGGCGTGGAGGGCTGGAAGGTCGGCGACCGCGTGGTGGCCGAGCCGCACACCCTCGCGTGCGGGGAGTGCTGGCTGTGCCGCCAGGGCCACGTGCAGATCTGCGAGCATAAGCGCTCGCCTGGGTGGGGGATCGACGGGGCCTTCGCGAGATACCTGGTGATGGAGAGCAAGCTGCTGCACCGTCTGCCGGAGTCGGTGAGCTTCGACGCCGGCGCGCTCGTGGAGCCGACCGCCAACACGGTCCATGACGTGGGCGAGCGCGCCACCGTGGAGCCGGAGGACTTCGTGGTGGTGCTGGGGCCGGGGCCCATCGGCCTGCTTGCGGCGCAGGTGGCAAAGGCCGCCGGGGCCCGGGAGGTGCTGATCGTGGGCACCCCGGCCGACGCCGACCTTCGCCTGCCCACCGCCGAGAAGGTAGGCATCGACCATGTGGTTAACCTCGCGGAGCAGGATCCGGCGAAGCTGTGCCGCGAGCTGACCGGCGGACGCGGCGCGGACCTGGTGGTGGAGTGCTCCGGGGCGGCGCCGGCGATCAACCAGGCCATCGAGCTGGTGCGCAAGAAGGGGCGTATCTGCGTCATCGGCATGACGGGCGAGGATCGCATCGAGGTCACCTGGGATGACGCCATCTTCAAGGGCATCGACGTCCACTTCAACATCTCCACCAGCTACACGAGCTGGGACCGGGCCATCTCGATGATCGAGAAGGGCAAGGTGGACGCCGAGGCGCTTATCACGCACCGGGAGCCGCTGGAGAACTGGGAGCAGGTCTTCGACGACCTGGAGAAGCAGCAGGGCATCAAGGCCCTTCTCATTCCCCAGTGAATCAGGTGGCGCTTCGGTGCCGCACGAGGATGACCCGGCGAACCGGGAATCACGGGCTGGCACCGGGACGTCAGCCGGCCGTCAAACACGACCGCGGGAGACATGGCCTATGGCAACGTACCTGGCCTTTGTGGCGCATCGGGACGATGAGCTGAACATCGCCGGGACGCTCATGCGGCTGGTGGAGGACGGCCATCGGTGCGTGGTGGCGTGTATCACCAACGGCAGCCGCGGCGGACTGGCAGACCGCCCCGAGGAGGAGCGCAAGCGCATCGCGCGCTCGGAGTTCAACGCGTCCACGGAGATCATCGGCGTGGAGACGCGGTGGCTGGACATCAACGAGCACGACTTCCCCAAGCCCGACTGGCAGATTGAGGCCCGCAAGCGCATATTCGAGGTGCTCTGCGAGGTAGATCCCGACTGCCTGATCCTGCACCCGGGTCCTCCGCTGCCGCAGTACGACTATCATGAGCACCACTGGCTGGCCGCCCAGCTCCCGTACGCGGAGAGCTACTCCGCGTCGAACCCCAACTACGCGCGGCCGCGGGGGTTGAAGGAGATGAGCGCTGTCCCGCCCATCTATCACATGTGCCCCATCGGCACGCCCATGGTGCCCGACCGCTACGTGAATATCACCGACTACCTGGAGCGAAAGATGGAGGCAGCGAGCTGCTACGAGAGCCAGGTGGAGTTTCTGGCCGATCACGACAGGATCAACTTCGTCGAAGTGCACAGGGCGCAGTCCATCGTCTACGGCTCCTACTGCGGCGTTCCGGCTGCCGAGGGGTTCTGCACCTCGCCGGCCTGGAACCGCCTGGTGGCCGAGGCCGGGCTGCCCGAGTAAGCTGAGGAGGCACTCCACATGACAGACGCCACAATGGGCTTCGGGATCGTGGGCTGCGGGCTGGTCTCGCAGTTCCACGGCGCGGCCATCATGAACTCCCCAAAGGCGGAGGTGATCGCCGCCACCGACCTCGACGAGGAGCGCCTCAGCGAGTTCATCGGCAGCTACGGGGGCGAGAAGGCCGACAGCTTCGAGGCCCTGCTCGAGGACGAGCGCATCGACGTGGTCAATGTCCTCACGCCCAACGCCATGCACGCGCAGTTCGCCGTCCCGGCGCTTGAGGCGGGCAAGCACGTCATCGTCGAGAAGCCCCCGGAGATGACGCTGGAGAGGACCGATCGGATGATCCGGGCGGCCGAGGCCAATGATCGCAAGCTGGCCATCTGCCTGCAGGTGCGCTTCCGGGAGTCGATCCGCGCGATCAAGAGCGCCATCGAGCAGGGGCGCTTCGGCCGCCTGCTGGAGGGCGACGCCTACATGAAGTGGTTCCGCGACACGGACTACTACCTCATGGATGACTGGCGCAGCAAGCGCGAGCAGGGCGCCGGCGTCACCATCCAGCACGCATTCCACTATATCGACCTGCTGCACCACCTCATGGGCCCTGTGAGCGCGGTCGATGCCCGCATGACGAATCTCACCCACCCACAGGTGCAGCTTGAGGACACGCTGAAGGCCTTCCTGTACTTCGAGAGCGGTGCCGAGGGAATCATCGAGGCCTCCACCGCCCTGTGGCCGGGCGAGCCGCCGCGCATCGAGGTCAACGGCGAGGATGGCACCGCCGTCACGCAGGGCGAGGTCATGCTCACCTGGCAGTTCCGCGACGAGCGGCCCGAGGACGATGAGGTCATGCAGATCGGCCGCGACACGGTCGCAGCCGGCGGGACCGGCGCAGCGGACCTGTCCTACGAGGAGCACATGTGGGTGATCGAGGACATGGTGGACGCCATCGCTCAGGACCGCGAACCATTCATCACCGCGCAGAGCGCGCGTCACAGCCTGGAGATAGCGCTGGCCATGTACCGGTCCGCCGACGCTCGCGAGCCCGTGGAGCTGCCGCTGGACGAGGATGTGTTCTGAGCCGGTGTAGCACCAGCCGGCCTCCGCGGGCATTCTACGGGAGGAGCGCCCGGCTGCAACGCCGGCGTCTCCGGTCAAGTAACCGGGAGGGAACGTCGTTCTTGCCCTCCACATGGCTGGACAAGGGCAGGCGCGTGCCCTACAGCACGCGACGCACCGCGGTCACTCCTGCACCGCCTCCAACGCCGTCTGTGCCGCCTGCACCATGGTCTGCTCGGTGCCCTTCGCGGCGCGGGCCGAAATCGCCAGCCACGTCTCATACCCGCCCTGGTCGAGGCCCTCGTCGGTGGGCAGGTAGCCCAGGTAGTCGTTCGCCAGCTCCACCGTCATGGTCCGGCCGAAGGGGGAGTTGCGCTTGATCGCCAGCCCGTACTCCACGAAGGTCTCGCCGGGGATACCCACCATCGCCAGGTCGCCGATGCGCAGGGCCTGCACCTGCGTCTGCTGCTCTACGGGCAGCTTCTCCACCTCTTCGCGCTCCCGTGCGTAGAGTTCCTGCCGGGCCTGGTGGACCTGCTCGATGGCCCTGACGCCGCCGGCGACCACGCGCTCCTGCTCCTCAGCCAGGGTCCTGCGCCGGAAGGTGGGATACTCCGACGCCGCCGCGACCGTCACGTCCGTCTGTCGCTCGCGGAGCTGGCTCCAGACCTTCCAGCACTCCGCCGCCAGGACATTGCCCACGCGCACGCGATGGTAGTCAGGCGACGGCGCCGGCTCGGCGGGTCTCGTGAAGTCGATGTTGTTGACATCCCCGCAGCAGCCGTTGGCCATGATCGCCACGAACCGGCTGCCCGCCATCCGCTGCAGCGCCTCGGCGAATGCCGCAAAGTAGTCCGCGGAGATCTCGCCGGGCTTGCCGCCGCCCACGTAGTGCAGCGAGTAGTTGGCGATGGCGGCGATGGGCTCTCCGTCGGGCGTCTCGGCCACCAGCTCCTCCGGATTGCTGGCGTAGCGGCCGCCGGT
>JBNGDZ010000336.1:0-5828 GCA_049975765.1 Armatimonadota bacterium | reverse complement strand
CAACCGCATGATCGGTCTCGTGGCGCAGAGGGATCCCGACGCCGATCGGCCCGGCCCGGACGGTCTGTATAGCGTGGGCCTGGTCGCCATCATCCAGAAGATGATCCAGCTTCCCAGCGGCGATCGCCGGCTGCTGGTGCGCGGGCTCTCCCGCGCGCGACTTGTGGAGTGGACCCAGGAGCAGCCCTTCCTCCGGGCCCGTGTGGAGGAGATCGAGGAGCCCGAGGAGGTCCCCGACGAGGTCCGCACACGCAGTCAGGCACTCCTGGATCTGCTCCGCCGGCTGGTGGAGATGGCCCCACACCTTCCCGAGGAGGTCTACATCCAGGCCCTGAACCTGGAGCATCCCGGATCGGTCGGCGACATGGTGGCGTCGCTGCTCAACCTCGAGATGGCCGAGCGCCAGAGGGTGCTGGAGACCATCGACATCGACCAGCGCCTGCGTCTGGTCATGACCCTGGCGACCCGCGAGATCGAGCAGTACGAGCTGACCCAGCGGATGCAGCAGGACGCTCGCGACGAGCTCAGCGAGGCCCAGCGTGAGTACTTCCTCCGCCAGCAGCTCAAGGCCATTCAGGAGGAGCTGGGCGAGGGCGAGGAGGAGCGGCCGGACCTCGCGGAGCTACGCGAGAAGGTCGCCGACGCGAAGATGACCCAGGAGGCGCGGCAGGCCGCCGAGCGGGAGCTGGAGCGGCTGGAGAACATGAACCCGGCGGCCGCGGAGTACAATGTCGCCCGCACCTACGTGGAGTGGCTCACGGAGGTGCCGTGGGTGGAGGGCTCGGAGACGAAGCTCGACATCGAGCAGGCCCAGAAGGTCCTTGATGAGGACCACTATGACCTGGAGGACGTGAAGGAGCGCATCATCGAGTACCTGGCGGTGCGCAAGCTCCGGCCGGAGATCAAGGGCCCCATCCTGTGCTTCGTGGGTCCCCCGGGTGTGGGGAAGACCTCGCTGGGGCAGTCCATAGCCCGCGCCACGGGCCGGAAGTTCCACCGCATCTCCCTCGGCGGGGTGCGTGACGAGGCCGAGATCCGCGGCCACCGGCGCACCTACGTGGGCGCGCTGCCCGGACGCATCATCCAGGGCCTCCGCCGACTGGGGGTCAACAACCCGGTCTTCATGCTCGACGAGATCGACAAGCTGGGCCGGGACTTCCGCGGCGACCCCTCGTCGGCGCTGCTGGAGGTGCTCGACCCGGAGCAGAACGTCTCCTTCAGCGATCACTACCTGGAGGTGCCTTACGATCTCTCCCACGTCATCTTCATCACGACGGCCAACGTGCTGGAGACCATCCCGCCCGCCCTGCTCGACCGCATGGAGGTCATCCGGCTGCCGGGATACACGCAGAAGGAGAAGCTGCACATCGCCAAGCGCTACCTGGTCCCCCGCCAGCGGGAGGAACACGGGCTGACCACCGAGCAGTTCCGCATCTCAGACGCGGCGCTGGAGCAGGTCATCGAGGGCTACACCCGCGAGGCGGGCGTGCGCAACCTCGAGCGGCAGATCGGCGCGCTGGCGCGGAAGATCGCCCGGCGCGTCACGGAGGGTCAGGAGAGTCCGCCGCGGGTGTCCATCCGCAATCTCGACGACCTGCTGGGCCCGCGCCTGCACTACTCGGAGGTGGCCGAGCGCACCGGCCAGCCGGGCGTGGTGTGCGGGCTGGCCTGGACGCAGAGCGGCGGCGACATCCTCTTCGTCGAGGCGACCGCCATGCCCGGCGAGAACAACCTCACGCTCACCGGGCAGCTCGGCGACGTCATGAAGGAGTCCGGTGAGGCGGCGCTGAGCTGGGTGCGCGCACACGCCGAGGAGCTGGGCATCGATCCGGACTTCTACCAGCGTACCGATATCCACCTGCACGTGCCCGCCGGCGCGGTGCCAAAGGATGGCCCCTCGGCGGGTGTGGCCATGGTCACCGCCATCGCCTCACTGCTGACCGGCCGGGTGGTCAGGCCCAACGTGGGCATGACCGGGGAGATTACGCTGCGGGGCAAGGTGCTGCCCATTGGCGGGGTCAAGGAGAAGGTCGTGGCCGCCAAGTCCGGCGGTCTCGATACGGTGGTCCTCCCGGAGCGCAACCGGGCACAGGTGGAGGAGATCTCCAAGGAGCACACCGAGGGCCTCACCTTCATCTACGCCGACACCATCCAGGACGTGCTGGAGGCCGCGCTGGAGGACTGAGCGGGCCGGGGCTGCCGGCGCGCGGAGCGAGACCGGAGATCTCCAGCGTCCGTGCCGCCGAACCCAGCTCTCCCTCGAGCCGTATGGAGCGGCCGGACAGTGGTCCGGCCCGCTGCTGCTTGCGGCTTGAGCGCCTCCCAGCCCGGCCGTTGCCTCAGTACCGCAGGATCACCGCCGCGCCGTCTCCGTCGCCCGGGACCTGATCGGCGGGGACTGTATAGGCGGTGCCGCCGTTGAGGATCGTCTGCACCGTGGCGTAGTCGATGAGGTCGTAGTCCCACGGCTGGGGCTCGCCGCGCATCTGCACGTCCTCGCCCATCTCCGGCACCCGGCCCCAGTAGTGCCTATCGGCGGCACCGATGACCGTGGCGGCCCGGCCGTCGCGCGCCGCCAGCACCACCCCCTTCATGTCGTCGGTGGCTCTGTTGTAGGCCAACGCCTCCTCGAAAGCTTCCTGGACCTGCGCGATGCGCCCCCGTAGGTGTGGCGCCAGCAGTTCCCAGGCCCTCTCCCGCAGCTCCTCGGGCCGCAGGTGCTCGGGATTGCCCCTGATGGGCTCGTCGAGCAGGTGCTCGTAGGTGTTGGCGTCCCGGTAGATGGGGAAGAGATCCCCGACCCCCGCGAAGATCAGCGGCGAGCGGCCGTCCATGTACTTGACGATCCCCTTGCTGACCTCGCGGAAGTACTGGAAGAGCTCCTGGTAGGACACCGTGGTCTCCTTACCGTGCCCGTGGAAGGCGGCCTCGTGCTCACCCCCCGGCGCCTGCATCCTCGGCCGCGAGGTGTGCTGCTGGACGCTGCGCCTGGGCTGGATGTCAGGTACGACCTCCGCGATGTGCTGGGGGACCTGCTGGCGCGAGAGGGGCTCCTCGGCCTCTGTGTAGCGAGTGCAGTCCAACAGCCGCACGCTCTTCTGGCTGATGGCCAGCACGTAGAACTCGGCGTTCTCGGCGAGCACCGGCAGCAGGGGCTTGGTGTGGAAGCGGTCGCTCACGTGCACCTGCTGATCGACCTGCACGGGGGTGTGCAGGATCTCGCTGAAGCCGTCGGCCAGGAAGGCCACCAGGGCTCCGGCACCGTAGTCGTTGGGACTCAGCTCGGCCTGGAAGGCGCGGGCCGGCTGGAGGATGCGCTCGATCTGATCCGGGGCCACGTCCCACTCATTGAGCGTGGCCTCCGCCTCCTGAATGCCGGTCTTGAGCCAGATGGGGTCGCCCTGAGCCTCCGAGCCGGAATCGTGCGTCGGCGAGTAGATGGTCACGCACGGCTCATCACGCCGCTCGGCAAGCTCCTGCAGCATCCGGTCTGTAAGCATCTCATCGCTCCCTCTGGTCGCGTTCTGTCCACCACATGCGATGAGGTGGAATTGCCCGCTACCGTTCTTGTTCGCGGGTGAGGTTGGTGACACCTATGTAGATCTGTCCGGCGAGCAGGGGTAGCATGCTCATGATGAGGGCCACCAGGATGCCGCGCGCTCCCGGCCACGCGGTGTGCAGGACCTCGGTCAGCCCGGGCATCTTCACGGCCGCCGCCAGCAGCCCCAGGCACAGCGCCAGCGCTCCCCACACCCACGGATTGCTCGTGATATCGTTGACCAGCAGGCCCGTGTGGCGGTCGCGCATGTTGAAGACGTGCCAGAGCTGAGCGGCCGCCAGGGTCAAGAAGGAGACCGTGATGGCCTCCGGCTCGCCGAGGCCGAGCCACTCCAGGGCGATCCACAGTGAGGCCAGGACCGATGCGGTGATCATCGCCCCGAATGCCCCCAGGTCGATCCAGTGCCGCCTGGCCATGACGGGCTCATCGGGGTCCCGCGGCGGCTGGTCCATGATCCCCTCGGGGCCTTCACCGGCCCCCAGCGCGAGGGCCGGGAAGACGTCGGTCACCAGGTTCAGGAACAGGATCTGCAGGGGCAGGATCGGCAGTGGCCAGTTCGCCACGGAGGCCAGGCCCACCACCAGCACCTCGCTGATATTGCATGAGAGCAGGTAGAGGACGAAGTCGCGGATGTTGCCGAAGATGACGCGGCCCTGCTCCACAGCCGCCACGATGGTCTCCAGCCGGTCGTCGCGCAGCACCATGTCGGCGGCCTCGCGGGCCACCTGCGTGCCGCGCTGGCCCATGGCGATGCCGATGTCGGCCTTCTTCAGCGCCGGCGCATCGTTGACGCCGTCCCCGGTCATCGCCACGATGTGCCCCACCTGCTGGTGCAGGGCGATGAGGTCGAGCTTCTGCTCGGGGCTCACCCGCGCCAGGATCTGCGCCTCGCGAGCGCGCTGCTGCTTATCCTCGGGCAGCTCGTCGGGGTCGCCAAGCTCTGCGCCCTGGATAAGCCGCTCCTCGCCCTCCTCCTCGCCCACAAGCCCCACCTCGCGGGCCACAGCGAGGGCGGTGAGCGGCTGGTCGCCGGTCATCATGATGAAGCGGATCCCGGCATCCTGGCACCGCCCGATGGCGTCCCTGACCTCAGAGCGCGGCGGGTCGATCATGCCCACCAGCCCGAGGAAGGTGGTGTCCTGGTAGACGTCCGCCTCCGGGTCGTCCATCTCCCGGCGGGCGAGGCCGAGCACCCGGAGGCCCTGCTGCGCCAGGTCATCGTTGTGCTGGAGCCATCGCCGGCGCTGATCCTCGTCGAGGTCCTGCGTGCCGTCGGAGGTGAGGATGGTCGTGGAGGCGCGCAGGAGGGCCTCCGGCGCCCCCTTCACAGCCGCGTAGTAGCCGCCGCCCGCCGTCTCGTGCACGGTCGCCATCATGTTGGTGTCGGTGTCGAAGGCCACCTCGCGGACCTCCGGCATCCGCTGGCGCAGCTCCTCGCCCGTGAGGCCGGCCTTCGCACCGGCCACCAGCAGCGCCACCTCCAAAGGGTCTCCGCTGGCCGTGAAGTGCCCATCCTCTGGCTCCAGCGAGGCGTTGTTGCACAGCACGCCCACCCGGAGGGCCTCCTCGAGGCCCGGAAGGTCGTCCGGCTCCAGAGGCTCGCCGTCCACGCGTAGCTCGCCGTCGTCGGTCAGCGGCCCGCCGGTGACCTCCACGCTCTCGGCGGCGAGATCGATGGTGCGCACCGTCATGCGGTTCTCGGTGAGGGTGCCGGTCTTGTCCACCGCGATGACACTCGTGGCGCCGAGCGTCTCCACGGCCGAGAGGCGGTTGATCAGTGCGTTGCGGCGGGCCATGCGCAGCATGCCGCGGGCCAGCGCCGTCGTGGCCACTATCGGCAGGCCCTCGGGGATGGTCGCCACCGCCAGGGCGATGCCCGTCTCCACCATCAGCACCAGATCGCGGTCGGACAGCACGCCGGAGACCACCACGAAGGCCGCGATGACCAGCGTTACCACGATCAGCCTCCGGCCAAGCTGGTCGAGGCGCTTCTCAAGCGGGGTGGCCGCCTCCTCGGCGGACTCGGCGAGCGAGGAGATCAGCCCCAGCTCGGTATTCATGCCCGTCGCCACCACGACGGCCTCGCCGGAGCCCCGGGTGACGGCCGTGCCCTTGTAGAGCATGGAGGAGCGCTCGGCGAGGGGAGCGTCGTCGGCCGCCGCGTCGGCGGTCTTATCGACCGGCACGGACTCCCCGGTGAGCGCGGACTCGTCGGCCTGAAGCTTGTTGCTCTCGATCAGCCGCACGTCCGCGGTGACCATGTCCCCGG
>JBNGDZ010000335.1:1467-5862 GCA_049975765.1 Armatimonadota bacterium | reverse complement strand
CTCTCGCGCTGTCGAGCGCGCTGGTCAGCACGGTCTGCAGGCAGAGGCTCGACTTCCCGCACTTAGTCTCAGCCAGGACCAGAACCAGGCGCTCATCACCCAGGCCGCCGCTCTTCCGGTCAATGGTGGAAATGCCCGTCCGCATCCCGTAGACGCCGGCGGGCGACTCGACCTGCTCCCGGAGCCAGGCCAGGTCCTCATCCGCGCGCTCAAGTGCAGGTCGCGCCCCTTCTCCGCCCTGGAAGTTCTCGCGGAGGTCCTGGATGATTTCCTCCGCCTCGCCCAGCACGGCCCCAGGGTCCTCGGGGTTCTTATAGGCCAGCGCCTGCAACTCTGCGCCCGCCCGGATCAGCCGACGCAGCACGGCCTTGTCGTGGACAATCGTGGCGTAGCGCACGACGTGCGCAGTGGTGGGGACCTCGCCGATGAGAGCCGTGAGGTACTCCCCGCCGCCAACCTCAGCCAGCCGACTCCGTCGCCGCAACTCAGCCCCCACCGTCACCACGTCCACGGGCTGCTCGCTGTCATGGACCGCTTCTATGGCTGAGAAGATGTAGCGGTGCCCCTCCCTGTAGAAGTCCTGCTTCGAGACGATCTGCAGCGCCCGCTCGACTGCGCCAGCCTCCACGAGCATGGCGCCCAGGGTAGCCTGTTCCGCCTCCAGGTCCTGCGGGGGTAGTCTGTCGGAGAGCTGCTCCAATTTCGGCAGAGTTACTACGTCGGTGGCCATGTTCGGCGTCGTCTCTGAGCAGCGCCGCCAGGAGGGCGGCGGCTGCTCCTATGCCTCGACTTCACCTCCCAAGTCCAGGTGCAGATGCTCCAGGACCGCCTGTGTGCGCTGAGCCAGGTGCCTGTCCAGGGCCTCAGCGAGTGTGCGAAGATTGCCGGCCAGCTCCTGCACGTCGCCGGCAGATGCCTCGGCAGCCCAGGTCATCACCTGGTCGGGGTTCACGGTCATGGTCTGCTGCTCTCGCGCCTCCAGCTCCTCAGCGGCCAGCCTGCGGAGCTCCTCCGGTAGCACCTCCGCGCCTCTCGCACTCACCATCCAGCTCAGGTAACCGTCCGAGATGGCCGTCAGCGGCTGGCCCTCGAAGGCACCGAAGTCCACGATCACCTCGTCTGTCTCCGGGTCCCGATGGGCCACCTGCCGGCCCGGTGCGTTCACCGCCCACCAGGTCTCTGTCTCAGGCCGCGAGCGCAGCTCCTCGGTCACTAGCTCCCGAAGGTCGTCCGGCACGTACTCCTTCGCGCCGCCGCCGCTCAGCCAGCGCAGGTAACTGGCGGGCACTTCGTCCAGCGCCGCGCCCTGGTGCTTGCCGAAGTCCAGGATGATCTCGGGCGCGCCCTCCTGGTGGGCCACCTGCTTCTCCGGCTCACTCGGAGCGAACCACCGGCGCGTCTGGCGCTGAAGAGCCAACTCGTGGACGGTCTCCGCATAGCGAGCGGCGTGTGCGATCGTCGGCACCTGCTGTATCAGCGCCATGAGATAGTCACCATCACCGCAGTCCTGCAGTTGCTCGCGCCGGCGCAGCTCCGCACCAACACTCACCACGTCAACCGGGTCCCCAGCATCCTCCACCGCCTCAATGGCTGCGAAAATGGTGCGATGCGCCTCCCTGTAGAAATCCCGCACGCTGGCGATCTCCCGAATCTGTCCCAGCGCCTCGTCATCGAGCAGCGCGCAGCCGAGTGTCGCCTGTTCGGCCTGAAGGTCGTTCGGCGCCACGCTCATACTGCTGATTCCTCCTCTGGCAGCCCGCTCGTCAGCGCGATGTCCCGCGCCTCCTCGAAGCTGATCCCTTCGGCCTCCGCGTAGGCTTCTACATCAGCAACCTGCACGGACGGGCCTTTTGCCGGAAGAAACCAACCGCCGATGATGCGCACCTGATCCGGCCTCTCCCTGAAGAGCTCATCGCCGATCTGTTCAGCCCCCGGCGGTCCACGGAGAGCCTCCCCCGGCCCCGGCCTCAGTAGGTCGATGAGCTCCTTCGTCACGGCCTCGATGTCGCCGTCATGGACCTCCAGGCGACGCACGATCATCCGCCACGGCATCGCTTCTTCCGTCGCAGCCTTCACAGCATGAGCCACGGCACGAGCAGCCCCCTGGTCGTAGACGGGCGGCGTCGCCGGCTTTCCAGCGCCGGCAGCCGCCCTCCCTTGCACATCGGGCGCCCGAGGACGGCTTTCGCCCTCCAGGGAGGCCGAGTCCGCCTTCGGGGAAGGCCAGGGGGTACTACCAACGGTACCGGCAACACCCCCGACCACCACCCCCCCACTGGTTCTTGGACTATGTGTCACTGGTGACCCTTTTGAACCCTCGGGCTTGGATGGTCCCAGCGCGGCTTCAGCGGCCGGAGCCCTGAATGCTCCGGCCGCCGCATAGCTATGTGTCACTGATGACCCTTTCCACCCTCGGAGCCCCTGAGCCCCAGGGGATTCCGATTCCAGAGGGAGCCGGTAGCGATTACACTCTGAGCGCCGCCCCAGATCCTCGTCATACGGCGCTCTGATGCGCTCAACTAGCCCTGCCGCCACGAGCTCCTCCGTGCCGCGGAAGATAGTCGAGCGTGACATTCCACACCGGGCGCCGAGGTGGTCCTGGCCCACCTGCGTTTCGCCGTCGTCAGCGAGCTGGGCGAGCGTCATGTAGAGCACCTTCGTGCCCGTACTCAGCTCGGTGTTCAACAGCGCCTCCACGCATACGAGCGTGTAGCGCCGATTTGGCCTGTCGAGCGCGATGGTCAGGAGGTCGCTCTCGCGCAGCTCTTTCCTCCACCGCTTGATGCTGCTCATACTGGCGCCAGCAAGTTCCGCGAGCTGTTCCTGCGTCAGCCTGCCCTGGGTCAGTGCCAGGAGTGCGCCGAGCAGCTTCGCACCGTCGCTGATGTCGGCGTTGAGGACACGGTTATCCACACGCACTGGGCCAACCGGATAGCGGGATGCGCTGCGGGCGATGGTCCGCACCTCCTCAGCCGGCAGCGGCGGTTCGCACCGCTCCACGTTGGCGGCCAGCAGCAGGTCCAGGATGGTCTCGGCGTCGGCGCCACGTCCACGGAGGCGGCATCCATGCCGGAAAAGTGTGGTGTTGCGAGTGCCCTCGTAGATGACCTCTGGCAGCCCATCGGCGTCCACGTCGGCACGGCCGAGATCATCAGTCGTCTGGCGCTCTGGTGAGGCCGAGAGGACCTCTACCACCCATGCGGGCGCTTCCGCGATCTCCACCTCGCCAGGAGCGCACATGTCGGCCCAGGCGTAGGGCTGGTCAGTGTCGGGGTGGATGGACGGAGGCAGGACGACGTAGCCGCCAGCAGCCTTGAGGTCTATCCCTGGGAGGAAGCCGACGAGATTCCGCCCGGTCACACCCTGGGGGAGCCTGAACCAATAATGCAGCCCCCCGCCCCCGGTGCAGGCCGTGACGGTGTGCGGGAGGTGTCGATCCGCGATCGAGGTTTCCCCCTCCGGGCCGTCCACATCGAGGACCACGTAAGTCGCCGGCACAGCGCCGCCGATGTTGGCTTGCGGCCAGCGGCTCCACCAGGCGCGGATCGTCTCCGGGTCCCTGGTGGCGTCGTGCACACCTCTCCCCCACTCGCGGTGTGGGCGCTTCCCTCGTGGCTCCAGAGGCAGCACTAGCACGCCCCGTTGGGCGTAAGCCACGGCTCTCTCAAGCAGATCGGTGCACTGATCAACTGCGGCTCGAACTGCCATCACAGACCCCGCCTTCGCTTGCATCCAGGCTTGTGGCTGCTGCGATTCACTGCTCGCGCGTCTCCTGATCCAGGTTGAGTTCAATGCCCTCGCTCTTGAGGGCTCGTACCAACAGTCTCACAACGGCCGGCCACTGATCGAGCCGGAGCGAGATGCCGGCCTTCGTGGGCATGGGATCACCATCTGGCACCGCACTGTGCTGCCATAGACGAACATCGCAGCGACGCTCTCCCCTGTAATCATCCACGACCACGCGCACGTCTGTGAGGGCGTTCTTCCGCGTGCTGCCGACCTGGATTCGGCCCTCGTTAGTCGCTGTTGTCGCCATTATCACCACACCTCGATCATCGGGTGGAATTGCAGGGGCGCCTTGACGCGCAAGCGCTTAATCGCTATTCTGTAGGCACAAAAGCGGCCTGCGCATCACCCAGAAGCGGGTCGCGGTTGTTCAGGTATTTGCGCGCCGACTCTTTGGCAGGAGACCCCGGCGCGCTTCGTTTTTGCTGGTTACTTCTGTATAGCCCAGACCCCCTGCTTACTCTCCTCGCGCTCAGCGCTCTCTACTGCCGAACCACCCAACGACTATCCCTCGTCGGCAGCGAGCTCATTCTGCCTACGGGTAGAATACTGTACTGCTTCAACGATGTCAAGGCGCAGCGTTTGTATTGTTTTCGACTGCGCGATGCT
>JBNGDZ010000335.1:0-1367 GCA_049975765.1 Armatimonadota bacterium | reverse complement strand
ACGCTGCCACGCCAGATTCGCACATGCCCGAGAGCAGTAGACCTGGTCGGATCGCCCTCGTAGCTGCACCCGTTCACATATCGGGCATACCAACACCGATAGCACCTCTCCCCGCATTCGCTCCGCCCACGTCTGCTCCAGCAGGTTCGCAAGCTGAAGCCATGTATTCTCGCCCGGAGAGAGCACCAATGCGAACCATGCGAGATGCTCAAGGTTGGAGGGCACGGGCACCCGCCGGAGCCACACACATTCAGGGTCTCCCCCAGCCAGTGCCTCTGTGAGGGCCTTCGGTGTGTCCAACAGTCCGTGTTCCAGATGAAGCAACCTGAAGTGCTCTACTCTGGGCCCCCGCACCTGGCGCCAGCCCTCATCCAATGCCAGCACCGCCTGAGCCAGCTCCTCGGGCTTCAGCGGCTCTGCAGTGATGGCCTCGAAGCAACATCGGAACGCCTTCGTGAGAGCCGTGGCATGTTCTACGTGGTCTGACACCTCCTCATCACCATCGAGCCCCAGAGCTGTCCTTAGCGCCTGTCGCAAGGTTGGATACCGCTCCAACGCCTGCTCGACGCATTCGCGGAGGAACCGCCGCAGCTCTTGCTCCTCAGCATTGAGCAGCTCCAGGGGGCTCTTCCTCACCTGCTCCACGGTTAGTTCCATCTCGGCCACGCTCTCCTCAAGAGCCATCGGCTGGCTCTCCCTCCAGCGTTCTGCCCCACATCTATGCTCTCAGTCTCTGCGCAGCAGCCCTCGCCACCAGGGTCGCCGGGCCTCCTTCAACTCGGCCTCCAAGTCCGCGATCCGCTGCTGGGCCTCATCGAGCTCCTGGCGGAACTGATCGCGCTCCGCCTGCACCCGCCCCAAGTCCTCTGCCAGCTCCCGGATAGTGTCCGCGTTGCCGGCCAGCGCCTCCTCGATGCGCCGCTCGCGCTCGGCACGCTCGCGAAGCTCCTCCTCGGACGGCTGAAGAGCCTTCTGGCCCGCGGACATCTCCTCGCGGACAATCTGCCGCAGAGTCCGCGCTGCTGAGTCCGATAGAGTCAAGTCCTCTGTCCCACGGACATGTCCGCGCTGCATGTCCGCGGACTTTTGCGCGGACAGGGTGGCCAAGGATTCGGGGTCTATGAGCCAGCTTTCCACAGCTCCTTCCCCGGTCACCTTGCCCATAGTCTTGAGCTTGCCCTGGTCGATGTAGCGGCGCACTGTCCGCGGACGGACGCCGAGCCTGTCCGCGGCCTCGGCCGTGGTCAAGCCCCCCGCGGACTGTCCGCGGTCAGAGTCCGGGTCTTGTGGCACGGCGACCACCTCCGGCAGTCATGTTCGTCAGCCGGGCAGATAGTCCTCTCACACGGGCGGGAGAGAGTGCTCTG
>JBNGDZ010000334.1:0-5877 GCA_049975765.1 Armatimonadota bacterium | reverse complement strand
ATTACGGACAGCGCCGACCGCCTGCTGCATGTTGAGAGCACCTCTGTCCCCGAGGGCGAGGAGGCGGCCAGCGTTCGGCTGCCTGTGGAGCATCCGCGCAGCAACGTGCTCATCGCGGAGGCCGAGCTCTACGTGAACGGCGAGCGCTGGGCCCGGCAGCTGGGCTGGCTTCCGGTGGACCTGAAGATACCGCCCGACGAGTTCAGCTTCCTGGTATGGGGCAATCCCAGCACGGAGTACGTCTGGCGCTACGTCCGCGATATCCTGCGCGAGCACGGCGTGGACACCATGAACCACGGCCTGCCGAGGGAGACCGCCGCGGACGGCATGCGCACGCTGCCGGCGCAGCGGGTCGGCCTGCACCCCAATGAGGCCGAGGAGGTGGACCTGGTCCGCCGGCCCTGCCTCAGCGACCCGGAGCACCGTGCCAGGTGCACCGAGCGGCTTCAGAGCAAGGCCGAGGCGGCTCGGGGCTTCGGCGTGCCGGGGTACACCCTCGGCGACGACAATCGCCTGGGCAGCACGGACATCTGCTTCTCCGAGCACTGCCTGGCCGACCTGCGCGACTACCTGCGCAAGCAGTATGACTCCCTGGAGGCCCTGAACGCCCAGTGGGGGACCCAGTTCGCCGACTGGGGCGACGTAACCCCCACGACGCTGCAGGACGCGCGGGAGAGCGATCAGCCCAGCCGGTGGATCGACCACCGGATGCACATGGAGAGCGTCTACGCGGACTTCCACGCCTTCGCGCGGGACGCCATCCGGGAGATCGATCCGGGGGCCCGGGTGGGCTCGGATGCGGCTATCGGCCACGGGAGCTTCGGCGGCTACGACTGGTGGAAGTACTCCCGTGCCGTGGACCTCTGGAACGTCTACGTGCACCTGGAGCGGGTCGAGTGCCTGCGGTGCTTCAAGCGCCCGGAGACCTACTGCGGGCTGTGGTACGGCGGCTACAACCACATCTGGCGCTTCGAGGAGGGCTGCCGGTGGGTGCCGTGGTACTCGCTGCTGCATGAGCTCAACAGCGCGTGGTGGTTCAAGATCTACTCCTCCGCCCGAGAGCGCTGTCAGGAGGACGCCATCGCCGCCGACCTCACGGCCTTCCCGATCTTCGAGGCCACCGCGGACGCCATCGCGGAGATCCGGGCGGGGATCGACCGCTTGCTGCTCAACGCCGAGCGTGATAACTGCGGCATTGCCGTGGTCTACTCCCAGCCCAGCCTGCACGCGGCCACCTTCGAGACCGAGGGCGGGCGGTACAGCGGAGCGGTCACCGGCTGCCTGAACCTGCTGGAGGACCTGGGGCTGCAGTATGACCTGATCTCCTACGCTCAGCTTGACGATGGAGACTGGGAGGCCGGGGGCTACTCGGTCGCGATGCTGCCGGACGTGACCGCGCTGTCGGAGGGAGGCCGGAGACAGATCGAGGCGTTCGTGAGCGAGGGCGGCGCGCTGATCGCCGACCTGCGACCCGGCGTCCGCGACGGCCACGGCAGGCCCGCCGATGATCCGCGGTGGAACCGCCTCTTCGGGCTCCGCCGCAGGGGCCTCGACGGTCGCGAGCTCGCGGAGCGCGCGAGTGTCGAGGGCAGCCTGCACGGCCAGCGCATCGCCGGCGAGCTCGAGGGCGTCAGCGTGGACCGCGACGTCATCCGCGATGGCGCCCGGGCACTGGGAAGCGCCGGCGACGAGAACGCTCCGGTCTGCCTGATCAGCGAGCAGGGGGATGGGTTCGCCTGCCTGCTCAATTTCGGTCTCGGCGCCTACGGCTCGAAGTCCGAGAGCGGCGCCGCGATGCGAGGGATCGTGGGCGGGCTGCTGCGGGCCGCGGGCGTGGCGCCCCTCGCCCGCGTGAACGTAGCGGAGGGCGAACTGCTGGAGGGCGAGGTGGTGAGCTTCACCGACGGCCGTGGCCGCTACGTGGCGGTGCTGCGGGACCACACGCCTGACGCACCCTCGCGGCGCGTCACGGTGTCAGTCCCGGAGGGCCACGAGGTGTACAACGTCCGCCAGGGCGAGCACCTTGGACGCGCCACGTCGGTAGATGCGGAGCTGGGCGAGGGCGAGGTGCTGCTCCTGGCGCTGCTGCCCTATCAGCCTGCGCCCCCGGAGGTCACCCTGGAGCCGGTTCGCGCGCAACCCGGCGACACGGTCTCGGCGTCCATCGCCATCGAGGCTCCGGGCGGTGCCACGGAGCGCCACGTGGCGCATGTGACGGTGCGCGACCCCTCCGGTGAGGAGCTGGCCTGCCACGCGTGCGATCTGGCCCTGAACGAGGGCCGGGGCACCGTGGCGATCCCGCTGGCGCTCAACTCTCCCACGGGAAGCTGGACGGTCCGGGTCCGCGACGTGGCCACCGGACAGACCGCGGAGGCAACGTTGGAGGTCGCAGGACCCGATTAGGCCCTGCACGGACGAGCAGGAGGGAGCCTGATGGTGAGACCTGGTATCGTCGTGGCCGTCATCGCGACTGCGGCATGGCCGGTGGCGGCTGAGGGGGGCGTGACGGTCTCGGTCAGCGGGCCGAGCGAGGGGCATCTGGGCGCGTACAAGGACCACGAGGGCCATCCTACGACGCGCTATGAGGCATCGCTTAACACCGGCGCCACGCGCTATCACTTCAACCACTGGGTGGACGTGCATCCCGACCACCGCCCGAAGGTCCTGCCCCTGGAGGGGATGATCGGGATGACTTCCCCCACCGGAGCGAACTGGTACGGCAACGGGTTTCTGAACATCCACCTCGACGGCGAGCAGGTCGGCACCGTGCCGGTGCATGCGGTGCGCGAGATGGAGAGCGGGGCGAGGGGCTCGGTGGACTTCGAGTGGCGGCGCTCGGAGGGGACCTGGCGAGTGCGCTTCCTGGCGCTGCCCGACGATGTCCGCCTCTTCTGCTCAGTGCGCCACTTCCCCGCCGCGCCCTCGGTGGACTGGCGGCTGCGCCTGGTCTGCTATCCCGGCCGGCAGACCCGCGACGGCCACCGCATGACGACGACCGCCACGCGCACCGTCGAGCAGACCAGCACCGTAGAGCTGAGCCCGGCCGAGGAGTGGTGGCTGGCCATCTGCGACAGCGTCTACGATGCCGACCACGGCCGCAGCGACGGAGGCGCGGCCATGATCTACGCACCGGGGGACGTCTCGGCGGCGGAGTTGGCGGTCACCGACTACCCTGTCACAGTGTGGCTCACTCCCTCCGGCAACGAGGTGCGTCTGATCTTCTGGGGCTCGTTCTTCGGCAGCAGCAATGCCGAGATCGTGGAAGAGGTGAGACGCACTGCACAGCAGCACCTGGAGGCCCTGCGGGCAACCCGGTTCCTGCACCGCGCGGTCTTTGCCGAGGACTGGCGGGAGCGCGAGACGGAGATCAGCAGACTGCTTGAGGCGCTGGGGGAGCCGAGCGTGCCGGGGCAGAGGGCCCAAAAGCTGCACGGGGCAATCGCGGAGATCATCGCGACGCTGCGGGAGCGGCCGGGGGAGGTCGGCCCGGACGATGAGCCCCGACTGCTGGACCTTCTCCAGCGCCAGGAGGCGCTGCTGTGGGACCTGCGCTGGGAGGAGCTATTGGGTGGGTGAGCCGACCGTGAGCCGGCTCAGGAGTCTGTGCTGACGCTCTCGCGCTGCTCAGTGACATCCCGCCCCAGGGCGACGCAGCCGATGGAGCTGCCGTCCTCGTCGTCGATGAGCCTGTGCGAGTTCCAAGAGATGACGCGTTCAGTGCCATCCTTGCGCCGGATGACGGTCTCCCAGTTCTCGGCCTCTTGCGCGCCGGCGATGATGGTTGACATGGTGTGGGTGACCTCCCGGCGGTAGCGTTCGTCCGGGTAGAGCCACTCCCAGATCTCATCGTGGCCGACGACCTCCTCGCGGGAGTAGCCGCTGATCTCCTCGGCGGTGCGGTTCCACAGCACCACGTTCGTCTGCCTGTCGAGCGCCATCAGCCACACGTTGGCCTGCTCGACGAGCGTGTGGCGGAACTTACGGAACTTCGCGAGGCTCTCCTCGGCACTGCGGTGCTCGATCGTGTCGCCGATGCGCTTGGCGATGGTGTCGAGCAGTTCGCGCTCCTCCGCGGTGAACGGCCCCTCGAACATCTCAGGGCGCTCCTCGTGGTAGCGCACTTGTACCTCGCCGATCACCTCTCCGTTCACGACGATCTCAGCGTCCTGAGCGGCGACCGGCGGGTAGGGAGACTCGCCGGCCTCACGCTGGCGGTCCCAGACCCTGATCCGGGCGGTGGTGATGTCGGGATGGCGCCACGCCGGAGGGATGGCGGCCACGGCCCCGGAGAGCAGTTCGCGGAGCGTCAGCGTGGTATCCTCGCACAGGCGCCACACGGCGCACAGGCAGCGGAACTTCTTGACCTGGTCGCTGGCCTGGGTCCACCTGCGCTCCAGCGAGTCCTGGTGCTGGGCCCGGTCGGTGATGTCGTAGCCGACCGCGAGAATGTTCTCCAGCTCGCGCCTCTCATTCCGCGCGTTCGCGGTCGTCCATGAGATGGTGCGCTGCTCACCCTCTGCAGTCTGCACGACCAGAGTCCTGTCCTCGAGGTCGCCGCCGGCGCGCATCGCGCCAAGCACGTCGGGAAGCTGCTTCTGCAGCTCGCCGGGGAAGAGGGTCTCCCACCAATCGCGATCGACGAGCTGTTCGGGCTCGTAGCCGAGGATCTCCTTGCAGCTCCCGTATACGGCGGTGGTCGTGCCATCGGGCGTGATCTCCGCGACAACCGCCGGAGCCCGCTCCAGAACCTGAGCGGTGTGGCGTCGCTCCTCCTCAACCGCCTCCTGCGCCGCATGCAGCGCGGAGATGTCCATCATCGCGCCAGCGATGCCGACGACCTTGCCGTCCTCCTGCTGACGGGCCTCCTTACGGAAGGCGTAGAGGCGCCTGTCGCCATCCGCGCACGCCACCGTCGCCTCGTACACCACCTCTCCACCCCGCATGAGCACGTCCTGGTCGCGGTGCTTTATCGGGTCTGCGACGCCCCCGGGGATCTGCCCGTCCAGCTCCTTCAGCGTCTTGCCGATCACCTGGTCGCGGGGGAGGCCGAGGATGCGCTCCGCGAAGACCTCGTTGCAGCTCTGGATCCGCCCCTCGTCGTCGAGAAAGAACACTGGATACGGGATTCCATCCAGCAGCGCGCGCAGCAGGGGGGCCCCCTCATCCGCCCGCCGTTCGGCCTCCGCCAGTCGCTCGGCCATACGGTCGAGCTGGGGCTGCAGGTCCCCATCACCCGCAGCCTCGATCTCCTTAAGACGCTTCTCGAGCGCCTCCGCCTCGGCCAGCGAGCGCGCGATCTCCGTCTCGTACTCCTCCCGCGCCAGGCGTCGCGCCTCGGCGGCCCTGTGCTCTGCGTCCTCGAGTTTCTCCTGCAGCTCGTCGATGGCGGCCTGCTGCTCGGCCAGCGCCCTCTCCCGAGCCTCCACAGCTCGGCGCTCAGCGTCCTGGAGCTTCTCCTGCAGGTCGTCGATGGTGGCCTGCTTCTCGGCCAGCGCCGCCTCCCGGGCCTCCTTGACGCGGCGCTCCGCCGCCGCAAGCTCCGCAGACATGGCGGCCGCCCGCGCCGCAAACTCCTCGCGCGCCGCCTGCAGCGCCTGCTCGCGTGCCTCCGCCGCGCGATCCTCGGCCTCAGCCAGCCGGGACCGCAACTCCTCGATCTCCCCCTGCTGCTCGGCGAGAGCGGCCTCGCGGGCCTCCTCGGCGCGCCGCTCCGCGTCAGCGAGCTGCCCGCGGAGGCTCTCCATCTCCTCCTGCTGCTCAGCGAGCGCCTCCTGGCGGGCCTGCTCTACGCGCTCCTCGGAAGAGGCAAGCTGAGCCTGAAGCTCCTCGATCTCCCCCTGCTGCTCGGCGAGAGCGGCCTCGCGGGCCTCCTCGGCG
>JBNGDZ010000333.1:0-5894 GCA_049975765.1 Armatimonadota bacterium | reverse complement strand
GCGGGAGACCGCGGAGCGGTCTCTGTGAGACTGCCATGCAGTCTGCCGCGAGCTTGCGCTCGCGTAACGGCGGCCGCTGCCCGCGCCCAAGGTAACACATGGGCAACGAGGTCGGGCTGGAAGCCCGACCTACGCGATGTGTGGTAAGAGCGAGGTGTCTGCGGACCGACGGGCAGTTTGTCGTGCCGTTTGGAGGGGCGGGCCTCCGTTCCGCCCGGCCACATGTCGTTGCCGTCAGCTGTTGCCCCCCCTCTCCCGCCTGCGGCGAAGCCGCCAGGGAGAGGGGGATGCTCGAACGCACAGTTCGGGCAAGGGGTGAGGCAGCCGACGGCAGGCCGGACGGTGGTCCGGCGGGAGACCGCGGAGCGGTCTCTGTGAGACTGCCATGCAGTCTGCCGCGCGCTTGCGCTCGCGTAACGGCGGCCGGTGCCCGCGCCCGAGGCAGCGCACCGGCAACGGGGTCGGGCTGGAAGCCCGACCTACGCGATGTGTGGTAAGAGCGAGGTGTCTGCGGACCGACGGGCAATCTGTCGTGCCGTTTGGAGGGGCGGGCCTCCGTTTCCGGCCGGCGGTTGCTACGGAAGGCGCCCGGGGCCTGTCACGTCGGGCCGTTGTGCGGTTGGCCTCGAACGGCACCTTCGGCCTGCAGGCGCGCGAGGGCGGCAGCCCGCGCCAACGGCACAGGTTTGTGGTCTAATCTGCCGCACTGTGAGGAGCGATGCACGTGTCAGGAGAGAAGAAGACGCCGCCCGTGGGCATCTGCCTGGTGGGCGTGAACAACTTCGCCAGCAGCCACAAGCGATCGATCCTGCAGATGGTGGAGGAGGGCCTCGGCGAGTTCACCTGCGTGGTGATCCGCAGCCCCGAGAAGCACCCTGAGGCCGTGGAGGAGCACACGCAGCGCGGTATCACCATCTACAACGACTATGAGCGCATGTTGGAGGAGGAGAAGGGGCGGGTGGATCTGGTGGCGCTGCCCATCTCCATCCAGACGCACGCGGAGGCGTCGATCGCGGCGATGGAGGCCGGCTACGACGTGCTGGTGGAGAAGCCACCGGCCGCCACCGTGCAGGATGTGGACGCCATGATCGCCACCTCCGAGCGGACCGGGCGCTTCTGCGCCGTGGGCTTCCAGAATCAGTCCAAGAACACCGTCCGGGAGCTCAAGCGGCTTATCTGCGACGGCGGCCTTGGCGAGGTCGAGCGCATCACGGTCATGGCTGAGTGGGTGCGCGACGACGCCTACTACGCGCGCAACGCGTGGGCGGGGCAGATGGTGGTGGATGGCCGCTACGTGCTGGACGGGCCCACCAACAACGCGCTGGCGCACTACATGTTCAACGCCCTCTACTGGGCCAGCCCTACCTGGAGCCATGCCGACAGCCCGGCGCGAGTGCGCGGTGAGCTCTACCACGCGCACCCCATCCCCGGTGAGGACTCCTCCGCCATCGCGGTGGAGACCCTGGGCGGAGTGCACATCGTCTACGTCACCACGCTGGCCGGCTGGGAGACGCGCGGGCCGATCATCCGCGTGGAGGGCACGGAGGGCACCGCGCACTGGACCTTCCAGGGCCCCACGCGGATCGAGTACGCCGATGGCTCCGAGGGCGTCATCGAGCCTGACGGGCGCCGCGAGCACGACGAGGTCTTCCGCAACGCCATCCGCTACATGCTCGGCGAGGACGATGAGATCAACGCGCCGATCGCCATGACCCGGCCCCTGACCGTGGCGGTCAACGGCGCCTACGAGTCCGGAGCCCCGCCGCGGACCATCCCCGACGAGCATGTCACCCGCGAGCAGCGCGGCGAGAAGGTCTTCACCGGCATCAACGGCATCGGCGAACTGCTCGATGAGTGCTACGAGAGGCACATCACCTACTGGGAGGCCGGCGCCCCCTGGGGCTACGAGTCCGAGTGGTTCGACACCAGCGAATACTCCCACTTCGACATGGACCTTGGCTAATGCGCGCGAGTGCCGGCGACGAGGGACTCAGCGGCGTGCAGGAGCAGCCGCCCGGGCGAATGCTCCCCGGCACCAGCATCGAGATCATCAACGAGGACATCCAGCGCGGGCGCATCCGCCACGCCCTCTTCGACTTCGATGGCACCGTCTCGCTGATCCGCCAGGGCTGGCAGGACGTGATGGTGCCGATGATGGTCGATGTGCTCGCCGAGCTGGACACCGGCGAGTCCCGTGAGGAGCTCTCCGCGCTGGTGCGGGAGTTCGTGGACCGTCTCACGGGCAAGCAGACCATCTACCAGATGATCGAGCTTGCCGAGCAGGTGCGCAGGCGCGGCGGCGAGCCGCGCGACCCCCTGGAGTACAAGCATCACTACCTGGAGCTGCTCTGGGAGCAGATCGAGCACCGCGTCGAGGGCCTGAACAGCGGCGAGATCGACCCCGAGCAGATGCGCGTGCCCGGCTCCATGGCGACCCTGCAGGCCCTGTGCGAGCGCGGGGTGAAGATGTACCTGGCCTCCGGCACCGATCGGCCGTACGTGCTGGATGAGGCGCAGGCGCTCGGGGTGGCCGAGTACTTCGAGGGCATCTACGGCGCGCTGGACGACTACGAGAACTTCTCGAAGGCCATGGTCATCGAGATGATCATCGACGAGCACGACCTGCGCGGCCCGGAGCTGGTGGGCTTCGGCGACGGCTACGTGGAGATCCAGAACGTGGCCGATGTGGGCGGCATCGCGGTGGGCGCTGCGACGGACGAGGAGCGCCGCGAGGGCATCGACGAGTGGAAGCGCAATCGGCTGATCGTGGCCGGCGCGGACGTCATCATCCCCGACTTCCGGGAGCACGAGCGCCTGCTGGCGTGGCTCTTCGCGGAGGAGTGAGGACATGCCACACGAGACCTTCGACCGCAGCCGGCTGCGCCTCAAGCCCCTGTCCGAGCGCGAGCATCGCTTCGACCTGTCGGTGTTCCAGGAGCTGGATGAAGCGCCCGCACGGGTGGAGGATCCCGACCTGGCCGCCCTCGCGGATCGCATCGTGGCGGCGCGCGAGCGCGGCTCGCAGGTCATCTTCGCCATCGGCGCTCACGTCATCCGCCGGGGCGTGGCGCGCTTTTTGATCGACCTGATGGAGCGCGGCGTCATCACGCACATCGCCGGGAACGGGGCGGTGGCCATCCACGACTTTGAGTTCGCGCTCATCGGCGCCACCTGCGAGTCCGTGGCGCAGTACATCAGCACCGGCCAGTTTGGGCTGTGGGAGGAGACCGGGCGGCTCAACGACATCGCCAGGGTCGCCGCCGAGGAGGGCATCGGCTACGGCGAGGCCGTCGGACGGGAGATCGCGACCGGGCAGTACCCGCACGCGGACATCAGCCTGCTGGCCGGCGCGTATCGTCTGGGCGTGCCCGCGACTCTTCACGTCAGCATCGGGCAGGACATCCACCACGAGCACCCAGGCTGCGACGGCGCGGCCCTCGGCGCCGCCAGCTACGCCGACTTCCTGATCTTCGCCCGCTCCGTCGAGGGCCTGGAGGGCGGCGCCTACCTGACCTTCGGCACGCAGGTCATGGGCCCGGAGGTCTACCTGAAGGCCCTCGCCATGGCCCGCAACGTCGCGGTTCAGGAGGGCCGGCGGATCGCGGACTTCACCACCGCGGTGTTCGACCTCAAGAGGCTGCCCGAGAACTATCACGAGCAGCCCGCGCAGGGCGACCCGAACTACTACTTCCGCCCGTGGAAGACCATCCTCGTGCGCACGGTGGCCGATGGTGGCGAGAGCTTCTACCTGAGCCTCGACCACGCGGTCTCGATCCCCAGCCTGTGGCGGCTGATCGTGGATCGGCTGGAGGCTGACTGAGCAGATGAAGACGGTCGGCTACGCGGCCCTCTCGGCGGACCGGCTGGAGACGATCATCGCGCACTGGCGGCGGTCAGAGGTTGCTGTCGTCGGCGACTTCTTCCTGGACCGCTACCTCATCATCGACCCGGAGCTGACCGAGCCGTCGCTGGAGACCGGCCTGGATGCCTATCAGGTGGTCGAGAAGCGCCCCCAGCCCGGCGCCGCCGGCACGGTCACCAGCAACCTCGCAGCCCTGGAGCTGGCGGAGATCGTGGCGGTCGGAGTCATAGGGGACGATGGGGAGGGCTATGAGCTGCGGCAGGCCATGAGTGGCGGGCCGGTGCGGACCGATCACCTCATCTCCCGCCCGGAGCTTATGACGCCGACCTACACCAAGCCGATGGTTCGCGAGGACGATGGCTCGCTGCGGGAGATCAACCGCCTGGACATGCGCAATCGCGAGCCGACCGCCGGGGATGTCGAGGAGGCCGTCATCGCGCATCTGCGCGCAGCCGCCGGTGAGGTCGATGCGGTCATCATCGCCGATCAGGAGGATCTGCCCGAGTGCGGCGTCATCACCCCGGGCGTCGTCGATGCAATCGCGGCGCTGGCGGAGGAACTCCACGACACGGTCTTCTGGGCGGACTCGCGCGGCGACATCTCCCGCTTCCGCAACGTCATCATCAAGCCCAACAGCTTCGAGGCCTGCCGGGCCGCGGAGGTGCAGTTCCGGGACGAGCCCACCCTGGAGCAGGCGGTGCTGGCCGGCCAGCGGCTCTTCGAGCGCAACGAGCGGCTGGTGGTGGTGACCGTCGGCGAGCAGGGCTTGGTGCTGGTGGGCGAGGGCGAGCCCATGCACGTGCCGGCGGTGCGGGTGGAGGGCGAGATCGACATCGTGGGCGCGGGAGACAGCTTCACTGCGGGGATGGTGGCCGGCCTGGTGGTGGGCGGCGTGTCGCCGGTGCAGGCGGCGCTCATCGGGAGCCTCGTGGCCTCCATCACCATCCAGCAGATCGGCACCACCGGCACCGCCTCGCCCGAGCAGATCATGCAGC
Organism: Armatimonadota bacterium; assembly: GCA_049975765.1. Taxonomy (GTDB): domain Bacteria; phylum Armatimonadota; class Zipacnadia; order Zipacnadales; family UBA5352; genus JAYENL01. Next base: position 1,037 of record JBNGDZ010000333.1, on the reverse strand, counting down.
GACTCGAGGACATCCAGGCCGGGCGCGTGGCCGGCAGATAACGAGAGGATGAGACCACATGGCAGTTGAGTTTGGATGCTTCACGCGGCCGTGGAGCGACTACTCCTGGGAGGAGTTCCTGGAGGGCACCGCGGCGGCGAACTACGCGCTGGTCGGCACGATGCGGCTGGGGGGCGAGTGGATCATCGGCCCCGACACGCCCGAGGGCGTGGCGAAGCAGCGGCGCAGAGAGGTCGAGGACGCGGGGCTGGCGCCATCGACCTGCCTTATCAGCTTCCCGCTGGATGCTGGCCCGGAGGAGGCCGAGAAGGGTCTGCGCGACTTCATCGACAGCGCCGCCGCCTTCGGTGCGGAGTATCTCCTGAGCTGCGGCACCGCGCTCGGGCCCAACGAGGACCTCTACTACGACACCATGGCGGCCTGCTGCGACTACGCGCAGGAGAAGGGGGTCATGCTTACCCTCAAGCCGCACGGCGGCATCACCTGCACGGGCGCGGACCTGCTCTACGCGGTGGAGCGCATCGACCACGAGAACTTCGGGATCTACTACGACCCGGGCAACATCGTGCACTACAAGGGCCTGGACCCGATCAGGGAGCTGCGCGTGTGCGCCGAGCACGTCGTGGCCATGTGCATCAAGGACAGCCTCGGCGAGCTTGAGGGCGTGAGCATCCTGCCCGGCACCGGCGTGGTGGACTTCGAGGGCGTCTTCGAGGTGCTCTTCGACGCCGGCTTCGACGGCCACTGCGTGGTGGAGTGCCTGGGCGGCGAGACGCTCGAGGAGGTCAACGCCAACGCGGCGGAGACGCATAACTACCTGGTAGAGCTGGCGCGGTAGCGTGGTGGGCCGGCCTCGGGCACCTGGCGCTCGTGGGGCCCCTCCGGGGGCATAGCGCATCGGGGGGGAGGCCCGCGCTACAGAGTGGAGCGCATCCGTCCGCGTCGTCGTGCATTCGCCCTCCGCAGCGGCCGGTCTTCATGCCCCCCGCGACGGCAGTCGGGCTGGAAGCCCGACCTACGCGAAGGATGGAGACAAC
>JBNGDZ010000332.1:0-5915 GCA_049975765.1 Armatimonadota bacterium | reverse complement strand
GATCAACACTGCCTCTGCGCGGTCGAGCGCCGAGAGCTGCCCCAGCGGGACGGTGAGGCTGAAGCTGTAGTACCAGCCCTTCGTGTAGTCGAGGTCGAGTGAGCCGCCCTCGAAGCTGAGATCGCGGGGCGGAATCTTCGTCTCGTGCAGCGGCGCGTAGTTGAGATCGCGGGGATGGACGAGGTCGGCGCAGATACCGCCGCTGAGGCCTGCGGGCTGAGTGGCGCTGATGATGTCGTCACCGGTCACGTCATAGAGGGTGAGCTCGATGGAATTCTGCCCCCAGAGGCTGTTCCACTCCGACACGGCGCCGTTCCACAGCCAGACCTTCTTGGGGTTGAAGATGCCGCCCTCGTAGTCCACGATGTGGAAGAGCTGGCGGTCGGTGCCGTAGTTGTCGAAGGGCCTCAGCTTGCGGTAGACGAGGCTGGGGAAGCGCTTCTCGATCCCCGGCTTGGGCTTCATGATGACGCCGATCTGGACGGGGATGTTGCTGGTGCCGGGCCGGATATCCTCGCTGCGAACCTGCGGGTAGCTGATCTCGAAGGTGAAGCTGTTCAGGCCGACCTCATAGAGATGGCGGACGGCATCGAGCTCCTTCTGCTTGACCGCGATCTCGCGATTGAGGCGGGTGGCGAGACCGAAGCCCGGCTTCCCGGCGGTCACCGCCACCTCCTCCACGACGCGGCGGCCGGCGTAGATGCGCTGGAGCTGCATCCACTGGCTCTCGGTGTACTTCTGAGGGTTGTCCTCCTCGTCATAGAGGTAGGCATCCGGGATGAGGGCGCGGGGTTGGCCGGTCTCAGCGAGGAACTCCTCGTAGGTCATGAGGAGCTCTTCACGGAACTGGTCGGTGTTGCTCTCCCATCGGAGGCCGCCCGCGGGGGCGCCGCCGCCCATGCCGGCACCCATGCCCATCTCCCCGCCCATCTCTTCGGGCGGCATGGGGCCGGCTCCGCCGGGCCCGCCGGCCGCTTCGGGTGGCATACCGGGTGGCTCCCCCATCTCCTGCGCGAAGATCTGTCCGAGGAAGGCCAGTGTGCCGATGATCGCGAGGATGGCGAGGACGGTCAGGATCGTGCGTCCCTGGCGTCTGTCGCGCACGGTCTACCACCTCGAGTGCACAGCGGTCTGGCTGCCCGGGCCGGGGGCACGGGAAGCTGCCATCAGGCGCAAGTATATTGGTGCGGCGCCGCCAAGTCAAGGGCCGCGTGTCTTGCACCCGAATCCGCAGCGGCAGCAGGCGCGCGGGCGGCGGTTCGGGGGCGATGTCAACGGCGCGGCAAAGGCGGCCCGCTGCTGGTCCTCGTCGCTGGTCGCCCGAAGCTCGTCGCCCGCAACTGCTGGCGGGATGCTACCGGCCATCCGCCGGGGGGCGCGGGACCGTTTCCGGGGGCCCGCCCTCAGCGGACGCGGGCGTGTCGGCGGGACGCTCGGGCTGCACCTCCGCCGGGGCACCCTCTGCCGGTGTGCCCTCGGACTTCTCCGGAGCCTTGGTGCCGATGCGGATGATCTCCTTCTGCGGGCGGTAGTAGTCAGTGTGCAGCTTCTCGTCACGCACGACCCGCCCGTTGCGGGTGGCCCTGCGGTAGAGGGTGACGCGCCAGCCGTCGCGCCCCTCCTCCTCGACCTCGGTCTCGCCCGCCTCCAGCTCCGGGTCCTCGATCTCCTCGGTGTCGTGCGGGATGCGAGTCAGGCCCTCGCGGATCAGCTCGACCTCGGCGTCGTCCTCGCGGGCGCCAAGCATGCGAATGGTGACCCGGGAGCTTCCGACCTCGGTGAGGATCAGCACAGGATGGTGGAGGCTGTTGCGGAAGCGAAGGTCGTACTGGCCCCAGTAGACGGTGGCGTCGCGCCCGGCGGGGGCGTAGTCAACCGGCCGGGAGTGAGGATGACGTTCGATCATGTCCAGGTTGGCCAGCAGCGCGGTGTTGTAGGTGGTGGTGGCGATCTGGCAGACGCCGCCGCCGGTGGAGGGCTCCACGTCGCCGTTAATGAAGATCGGAGCCTCGCGATAGCCCTCCTCCACGAGGCGCTCGCCGACGGCGCGGTTGAATGAGAACTCCTCGCCGGGATGGATGACGACCTCGTTGAGCTTGCGGGCGGCCAGGGCGAGGTTGTGGGTGCGGTCCACGCGGCGGGGGTTGAAGGGCGTGCCGTAGGCGGCGAGCACGACCTCAATGTGCGCGAGATCCTCAGCCGTCACGGCGGGCTGCTGCGTGCGAACGACTGCCTGAACCGTCTCGGCGCGGGGGTCGGCGAGAGCCGAGTTGACGGCTTGCATGGTGGCGTCGATGTCCAGCAGGCGACCGACCTTCCCGGGCACCACCTCAACCTGATCGCCGATGACCCTGATGTCCGCGTCCACAGGCTCGCGGTCTACGACCTCGGCGAGGCCGCCGATGGCGTCCTCCAGCGTCTCCTCGTTGATCGCCACCGGGACCTGGATACCGACGGGATCGCGCACCAGGGCCATGCGGGTGGAGAGCGCCGCCAGCAGGCCCTCCCCTCGCCCCACGCTCACGGCCTCGTCCACTGCTTGCTCGAGCTTCAGCTCAACGCCCAACTCCTCGCGCCTGGCGTCCCACTCTCCGCCGGGGAAGGTGAGGGTCACCGCGTCGGGGAGGGCGGGAACCCAGCGAGTGCGGAGGGCAGTAAGGGCCTCCGGGCGGGTCATGCCCGAGACGTCGAGGCCGGCGATGGTGACATTGGGGGCGATGGTCCCGCTGCCCACCCAACTGTGCGTGGCCACCAGCAATGCCACGGTGCCGGCCACCAGGATCGTGCCCAGGGCGATGGCGCTTACGGTGAGGATTCTGCGCGCCCGCGAACGCGGTGCGGCTTCCTCAGCGGCTGCTGCGATGACGTCCGTGTCTCCCAGCTCCGATTGTGCAGTCATCTGTTACGTATTCCTTCGGCGCCGCAGGCCGGCTCTCCTACTCGAACTTGGTGTGCCGGCGACGTATAGTCTCCTCCGTTATGCCTCTCCTGTGCATGAGCATCAGGATCATGGCGTCACACTGAGCAAGCAGGCACTGCTCGAAGAGCGTCCCGGGTGGCTGGCGGGTGGGCCGGTGCGCGTTGATGAAGACCACCGGAGCCTGCAGGTGCAGGCAGTGGTCGGCGGCCTGGCCCAGGGCCGAGTCCGGATGACCGGTGATCACGGCGGTGCGCGCCCCGCGCGCGGCCGCCGCCTCCACGGCCGCGTAGGTCATGCGGGTCCGCCCCGAGCCGCTGCCGGCGATAAGCAGATCGCCGGCCTCGATAGCCGGGGTGGTGCTCTCGCCGACCACATATGAGGAGAAGCCGATGTGCATCAGGCGCATGGCGAAGGCGCTCATCATCATGCCGCTGCGCCCGGCGCCCGAGACGAAGATGCTCCGGGCCTCCTCGATCATGTCCAGGAGCGTCTCGACCTGCTGGTCATCGGTTCGCGCCAGCACGTCGCAGATCTCGCGGCCGACCAGCGCCGAGTAGTCGCTCGCCCGGGTGAGCCGTTGCTCATCGGCCATGATAAGAGTGTCCCTCCGTGTTACTGCTCTGCCGGCGGCCGGGTGATGACGACCGCCGCACGGTCAAGGTCGAGGATCTCGCCCGCCAGGTGCCGGACCTGCTCGGCGGTGACCGCCTCGATGCGCTCGGCGTAGCCCTCCCAGTTGTCCGCGCCGAGTCCGTAGATGACGTCCAGCGCGATGGTCTGAGCCAGCGCGGAGTTGGTCTGCAGGGAGATGCGGTCGGCCACGATGGCCATCTGCTTGGCTCGCTGCAGCTCCTCATCGGAGGGCGGCTTTTCGCTGATGCTTCGGATGATGCGCTCGATCTCGCCGCGCACGGCCTCCACCGACTGCGGCTGGGTGCCGGCGTAGATGATGAAGGCACCCGGGTCGAGGCCCAGCAGCGGCATGCCGTGCACGAAGTACACGAGCTGCTGGCCGCGAAGGGCCTCGTGCAGGCGCCCTCCTGGCATGCTGGCGCCGGAGATCACCGCATCCAGCACGTCCAGGATCTCGCGCCGCGGATCGTCGACGGTAATGCCGTGGAAGCCATAGGCGACGATGGCCTGCTGCTGGGGGCGCTCGACGACCTCGGTGCGGGGCTGCTCGATGGGCGGCTCGTCGGGAGCCGATGGCGGCTCCTGCGGCTCGCCGCTCAGACCGCCGGCCAGACGCTCGATCTGCGCGAAGGCTTGCTCCGGCTGCACGTCGCCGGCGATGACGATGGCGGTGGCCGCCGGACTGGTATAGGCGGCATGAAAGCTTCGCAGGTCTTCGGCGGTCAGCGAGCCTACGGATTCCTCGGTGCCGTCGGGCATGTAGCGGTAGGGGTGGACCGTGAACAGCTCCTCGAGCAGCCTGCTGAATGCCCAGGCCTCGACGTTGTCGTTGCGGGACTGAATGGCCGCGAGCGTGAGCTGCTTCTGGCGCTCCAGCTCATCGGCCGGGAAGGTGGGGTGGAAGAGGGCGTCAACCGTCAGCTCCGCGGCGGCGGGCAGGTCGCCGGAGAGGAAGTGCGCGGTGAGGCCGAAGCTGTTGCGGCCGGAGTAGGGCTTGAGGCTCCCGCCGAGGCGGTCCACCCGCTCGGCGATCTCCTGGCGAGTGCGCGTCTGGGTGCCGCGCACCAGCATCTCCGCCATCAGGGAGGTGATACCCGCGGTCTCATCCGTCTCGTAGCGCAGGCCCCCGAGCGTGGCGGTGACGATGCTGACCACGGGGACGGCGTGATTCTCACGCACCACCACGGTCAGCCCGTTGTCAAGCTCGCGCACGTGCGTCCGCGGCCGGTCGGCGCGCTCGGGCCGAACCTGCTCCGGCCTCTCATCCTTCTCATGCGCTGGCGGGCGGAGGACGGCCACGGTCATGCGGTCGGGGTCGAAGTACGTCCGCGCGACCTCCGCCACCTCGCGCGGCTTCACCGCCATGATGCCCTCAACGTACTTGCGGGTGAACTCCACATCGCCGGTTACCGTCAGGTCCTGGCCCAGCGCGGCGGCGCGGCCCTCGGCAGTCTCCTGGGCGTAGATCTCGCTGGCCTGCACCTGGCGCTTGACGCGCTCCAGCTCCCGGCCGGCCGGGGGATCCCGGCGAACGGCCTCCAGTTCGGCGAGTATCTCCTGCTCCACTCGCTGGAGGTTCGCGGGGTCGAGGACCGCGGTGAAGACGAAGTTGCCCGCGTCGTAGGCGGGAGTGTCGGAATAGCTGCCGATGGAGTCCACCAGCCCCAGCTCGTCACGGAGCCTGCGCACCAGGACGGAGGACTCGCCGCCGGTGAGATAGTAGGAGAGCGTGTCCAGGGCGTAGAGGTCGGGATGGAAGATGTCGATGGTGTGCCAGCCGAGGCGCAGGTAGGCGCGCTGGACGGCCTCGTCCTCGACTACCCGCCGCCGGACGGCGATCTGCCGGGGCTCCTGGGCAAGCTGCACCGCGGGCTTCGGCCGCCGTGGCAGGGCAGAGAAGACCTCGCGGAGCTGTGCCAGCACCTCGTCACCGTCGAAGTCGCCCACCGCGACGGCCACGATGTTGCTCGGGACGTAGAGCTCGCGATGGTAGGCAGCCAGGTCCTCGCGGGTTATTGTCTCGAAGACCTCCGGGTAGCCGATGACGCGGTAGCGGTAGGGGTGGGTGGTGAACATTGCCATGGATAAGAGGTGATAGATGCGCCGTCCCGGCTCGTCCTCACCCATGGCCATCTCCCGGAGGATGATGCCGCGCTGGGTCTCGACCTCCTCCTCCGGAAAGGTGGGATTGATGACGAAGTCGGAGACGACGTCGATGGCCTCGTCGATGAGATCACCGGCGGTGGTGATGTAGTAGCAGGTGTGGTCCTTGGTGGTGTAGGCGTTGTAGGTGTTGCCCAGATCATCCAGAGCGGCCTCGATCTCGGCCAGGGAGCGGCTCTGGCTGCCCTCGCTGATAGTG
>JBNGDZ010000331.1:0-5923 GCA_049975765.1 Armatimonadota bacterium | reverse complement strand
TCATCATCCTCGACCGCGAGGGGGACTGGTACAAGGTGGCGCTGGACAACGGCACCACCGGCTACATGGCGAGCTGGCTGCTGGACACGCGTGCCCAGCGCCGCGTCCGCCAGAGCAGCGAGAGTCGCGCCGCGCTGTCGTACTCCGGCAGCGCCGGGGGCTCGCGGATCGGCCGGGCCTTCGTGGACACCGCCATGAAGTACCTGGGCTGTCCCTACACGCGCGGCGGTTCCAGCCCGTCCGGGTTCGACTGCTCCGGCTTCGTCAGCTTCGTGCTGCGACAACATGGCGTGCATGTCTCGCGCTCCTCGCGCACGCTCTTCCACGAGGGCACGCCCATCTCGCGCAGCCAGCTGCAGCCCGGCGACGTCGTCTTCTTCCGCAACACCTATCGCAGCGGCATCTCACACGTCGGCCTCTACGTGGGCGACAATCAGTTTATCCACGCCTCTAACAGGCGCAGCGACGTGAAGATCAGCTCCCTGGACTCCGCCTACTACGCGCCGCGCTACGCCGGCGCCCGCCGGATGCGCTAGGGTCGCACATTCCACTCGCCACCGGAGCGTGTCATCCGCATGAGCCTCCGACGCCCTGTGCTCGCCGCGCTGGCCGTCATGGCCGTGGTGGTCGCTCTGGCGGGGTGCGGCCGCAGGCCACAGCAGGCGCCCGCCGTCCCTCACGATGAGATCGCGGCTCAGCCACCTGAGGACACAGGTCCCGCCGAGCCCGAGGCCTCCTCCGAGCAGCCGCCGGCGGAGGAGCCGCTGGAGACCGAGCAGTCGGCCAGCGAGCCCACTGAGGCGGGCGACGAGGCGACGGAGGAGGACCTGACCGCGAGCGACGCCGGGCCGCCCGGCAGAGCCGGGGAGGGCCCCGGCTTCTGGGCGCGGGTCGGCGGCGGGCTCAAGGTCGCAGCCGTCATCCTGGGCAAGCTTCTCTTCGTGCTGATTCTCCCCGTCGCGATCGGCGGGACGCTGGTGGGCCTGCCGGGGAGCGTCCTGGTCCTGGCCGATGCCATCATCTACTCCGCCTTCCAGGGCTGGCAGGTGCCCCCATGGTGGGTGCTGCTGATCCTGGCGCTGATCGCACTGGCGGCGGAGCTGGCCGAGAACGCACTCTCCTTCCTGGGCGTGAAGCAGTCGGGAGGGACCGACAAGACGGGCGTCTGGACGCTCGCGGGTGGTCTCGCCGGCGCGGTGCTGGGTGGGTGGATCGCGCCGGTCATGGCGAGCGTGGGGCTCCTGGGCGGCCCGGTGGGGTCGGTCATCCTCGCCATCGTCCCGCCCATCGGCCTGGGTATGCTCGGGGGCTTCTTGGGCGGCTATCTCTTCGAGCTGTATCGTGGCCGGGAGCCGGAGGAGGCCCGCAGGGCCGGGTGGGCCGCGCTCTTCGGTCGCCTGGCCGGCTCCTTCACCAAGGCCATGCTGGTGGCGGTGATGGCCGCGATCGTCCTGATCAGCACCTGGGGGACGCTGTTCTAAGAGCTTCCTCACGCCCTTCCCACCACCACGATCAACGCGTCGGGGTGGCAAGAGGTCCCAGGTCGCGTGCGGCGAACGTCTGCACAGTCTTGCCCCGGTTCGCGTGGGGAGAGGAATACGTGGCGTGACAAGGAGAGACGGAACCCTGGCGGATGCGAGAATCGACGAAGCAGAACAGACCGCAGTAACGCCACGGCAGGCCAAGATCCGGGCACACGGCATCCGGGAGATATGGGAAGGACTTGCGGGCGACATACTGGTCATAATGCCGGTGGCACCGGCGGATCGCAGGCTCTGGGAGCAGCGATTGCAGGAGCTAAGGGAGGACCAACCAGAGGCCGTGAGCGATGCCCCGTCGCCCGACGACCTCGCAAACGTGTTGGGCTGGATTCAGAAGCACTACGCTCGAACGGTATTTGAGGGAGACCTCGCCGCGGAGCGCTCCGTCTTCTATCTCCTCTCGCAGATGTACCCCATCGGACGGATACGCTTCAAGTTCACACCGGACTTCGTGGAGGAGGGACCACACGGACCTACTGTCCCTGAGGAGGCACAGGCGGAACTGGCTCGACACACCATTGTCCTTCCCTGCGGGCCACGAGCCAACACGCTCACGAGCCTCGTCCTGGAAGCGCTGGGCCGAGAGGACCTGTTTCAGGGATTCCAACTCAAGCGCCTGGACGAGGAGGGGGTCTATACGGCAGACGATCAGGTAGATTACGGTGTCGCGCTGAAGACACACAACCCGTTCGCCGGTGAGCACGCGCCGCAGCGCTGCTTCGTACTGGCGGGCTGCCACGCCTTCGGCACCCAGGCTGCCGCCTCGGCCGTCACTATGGCGCCGCTCGCCAACATGATCGCCGAGGCCTATCCAGAGGCTCGCAGCGAGTTCGAGATCCGGGCGCGCATCCGCAACGCGGACGACAGCAAGTTGACCTACGGGAAGCCGGACACGATGGTCCGTATCGAGGAGCCGTTCACCAGCAGGGAGTACAAGAATCACTACTGGGTCCGGCTGGCAAGCGAGCTAATGCGCACAGCACGGCTTGACACAAAGCTGGCCAGAGCGCAGATCGCGGTGGGCGTGTTCGGTTCCCTCACATTGCTTGCAATCGGCCTGTTGGTCCTGAACTGGTTTGACGTGCACCTGGTCGATCCCGTGGTGAATCTGTTGACAGTACTGGGGGCGGCGAGTCTGTGGGCCTCGGCGTCGCGGGCGTTTCGTTTCTGTCTCGCGGATGAGGGATAGCCACGATGATCGAGCGGATCACCGACCTGCTGCGCGATGTTGTCCAAGCTCTGCACCTGGAGCATACCAGCCCGCAGGGGCGGCTCTGCATAGCGCTCAACGTTGTACTGGCCGCCGTGGTGGCTTCCTGTCACTTCTGGGATAGTGTGTGCTATGCTGTCAGTCGGATCGCTGGAGCACCACCGGCCAATCAGCCGGAGACGCCCATTCTGGTCATGATGGTACTGGCCTTCATCGCGGCGAATGCGGCGGCCGTGCTATGGATGCACAAGGGCATGGACTGACCACTGCACAGAGAGCGGGCGTGAAGGGTGGCTCCCGCCCTACCCGACCACAGTCCTTCTCGACGAGCTTCTTTCCATGGACCTCACGGAGATCAAGTACCAGGACGCGGCCACGAGGACCTACCTCGGCAGCCCCAGCCTCGTCCGCCTCCCCGACGATGCTCCTCGCGGTGGGGAGATCGTGGTGACGCACGACTACTTCGGCCCGGGCTGCCCGCTCAATCACGAGGCCGAGGAGCACCTCACCAGCGTCTACCGCTCCCCCGACGACGGCCGCTCGTGGACGAATGTCACGCATATCGCCAACGCCTTCTGGAGCAACCTCTTCTGGCATCGCGGCGCTGTGTATCTGCTGGGGTGCTCCCAGCAGTACGGCTCCATCGTGATTCGCCGCTCCGACGACGGGGGCGACACGTGGACGCACCCCGGCGATCAGACATCCGGCCTGCTGGTGCCGGGCGGCACCCGGCGCGAGCCTCCCAACTTCCACTGCGCACCGATGCCCGTGCTGGAGCACGAGGGCCGGCTGTATCGCGCCTTCGAGAACTGCGACCCCTGCGTATGGGGGAGCGGCTTCCACTCGCTGGTGATCTCCGCGGACGCCGACGCCGACCTGCTCAGCGCGGAGTCCTGGACCGTCAGCAACCACCTGCCCTTCGATCCCGCCTGGGTGCCTGAAGACTGGGGGGAGCTGGAGCGGCCGGGCTGGCTGGAGGGGAATCTGGTGGAGGCGCCCGACGGACGGCTGCTCAACGTCCTGCGCTTCAACTCGACCCCGGTGGTGGACAGGGCCGCGGTGGTCGAGGTCCATGATGATGGCCGCCGGGTGAGCTTCGACCCATCTGAGGGGTTCATCGACCTGCCGGGGGGCATGACCAAGTTCGTCATCCGCCGCGATCCACGGACCGGTCTGTACGTGATGCTGAGCAACAACAACACCGATCCGTCGTCGCCGAGCCAGCGGAACGTGCTGTCGCTGCACGTCTCGGACGACCTGCGCCGGTGGCGACGCCTCCGGACGCTGCTGCGCGACGACCTGGCGCACTCCTGGGCGGACTCGGTCCATCTGACGGGCTTCCAGTACCCGGACTGGCAGTTCGACGGCGAGGATATCATCGCGGCGGTGCGCACGGCCTACCGCGGCGCCCACAACTTTCATGATGCCAACCGCATCACGTTTCATCGCATTGCCGACTGGCGGGATAGCTGCCGGGCTGGAAGCTGAGAGGGCGCCGGCAGCGCGCTCTCACCTGCGCCTGACGGACACCGTCAGGCGCAGGCCGACCTACGCGAATGCTCCGGGCCATGTCGATACCCTGTCCATGCTCTCCATCCTGTTCGACTGCCCGTCTGAACGGCTTACGGCCCAACGGCCTTCCAACAGGATACACAGGATGCCGGCGCTGCGCGCCGGACAGGATGCCGACGAGGACGAGGGCCTCAGCTGCCGGCGGCGTCACTCAAGATGCCGTTTCCGTTGTCCCGTGCATCCTGTCCGTCCTGTTTCGCTGCCGTTTGCCGTCCCGGCGTTGCCGCGAACACATCGGCCGGTTGCCAAAGGGAGGCGCTACAGATGATCCACATCGACGAGCCGCTGCACGGCGCGGTGCTCAGCCACCGCCATGGCGCTCAGGACGAGGCCGGGCTGACCATTGAGGTCACGGGCCGAGCGCCGCTGGACAGGCCAGTGATGGTCAACGGCGCACAGGCCCGGCGCGCCGGGGAGCGCTTCACCGCGGAGGTGACGCTCACCGAGCGCGAGCAGGACATCACGGCCGTCTGCGATGACACCCTCGGCCGCATGGAGCACACGGTGCGCGTCGTCTGGGACCGCAACTCCCGGCCGCGCTACCGCTTCAGCATCGACGACAACAGCTTCTGGCTGCGCGACGTGGCCAGGGAGGGCTATGACTCCCTCTTCGACTGCTTCTATCTGGCGATTCTCAAGGACCTCAACGAGAAGTACGGAGCGAGATTCACGCTCAACATCTACTATGAGGCCGATGATGGCTGGCAGATTGCGGACTTCCCGGAGCGCTACCGCAGCGAGTTCGAGGACAACGCCGACTGGATGGTGCTGGCCTTTCACGCCTGGTCGGACAAGCCCGACCGGCCGTACCAGTTCACGCCCCCGCAGAAGGTGATCGAGGATCTTGAGGCGGTGAACGAGCAGATCGTGCGCTTCGCGGGGGAGCGGACGTTGGCGCCGCCGACTGTCATCCACTGGGGCTTCGTGGTCCCCGAGGCGCTGCCGCTGCTGTATGAGCATGGCGTGCGTGTGCTGTCGGGCAGCGGTCGTTTGGCGTCGTGGGGGCGGGACGTGAACTACTGGCTGGAGCCGGCGCGCTCGGAGTGGCTGGCGCGCAATGAGGCCCTCAAGGACTTCGACAGCGGCATCGTGTTCTCGAAGGGCGATATCGTGTGCAACAACGTGCCGAAGGAGGAGATCGTCCCGCACCTCGAAGGCGTCGCCAGCGACCCCCGGCAGGCCGAGATCATGGACCTCTTCACCCACGAACAGTACTTCTGGCCTTTCTACCGCCGTTACGTCCCGGACCACGGCGAACGGCTCCATGAGGCCATCCGATGGGCCGCCGAGCATGGCTACGAGCCGGTCTTCTTCCACGAGGGCTTCCTGGGCATCGAGCCGTAACTGCCGGCCTGTGCGCGGGAGAGATCGTCCTCCGGGCGCGCATGGACATCTCTGCCGGTCGCTCTGCCGTCCTCACCACCCTGGTGCTTCCGGTCCCCTGGGGCACATCGCTGGCACAGCAGCGGAGGACGGTGCCGCGGACGATGCCCTGGAGCTCAGAGAACGCCTCAGGTCCACCCGGCTGTTCTTCTACAGCGCACCGCCCGTGCGATTGTTGCACGCTTGCCATATCCTCAAGCGAAGCTCTATTCTGGGC
>JBNGDZ010000330.1:0-5923 GCA_049975765.1 Armatimonadota bacterium | reverse complement strand
CTACATGTACCGCTCCGCCTTCAGCGATGACCGCATGGGCTACGCCGCCGCCATCGCCACCGTCATGCTGGTGCTGACTCTCATCGCCACCGCCATCTACCTGCGCCTGACGCGCCGGGGGGAGGCCTTCGGCTGATGCGCCGGGCGACGATCTGGGTGAGAGACGGGCTCTTCGCGCTGCTGGCGCTGGTGTTCATGCTGCCGCTGATCTGGACGGTCATCGGCTCGCTGCGGCCCGGCAACGCGCTGCGCGTGGAGCCCTGGGGGCTGCCCGGCCGCGCCTACGTGGACAACTACGTGGCCGCCTGGAAGGGCCAGATCGGCCTCTACCTGCTCAACTCCAGCGCGGTGACCATCATCGCAGTGGCGCTGATTATCGCCCTCAGCGCGCCGGCCGCCTACGCCTTCGCCCGGCTGCGCTTCCGGGCCTCCTCGCTGGTGCTCGGCTTCATCCTCACCGGCCTGCTGATTCCCGCCCACGCCGTGCTGATCCCCCTCTATCAGCTCAACGCCGCGCTGAACGTGGGCGACTACCTGGCGATCATCGGCCCCTACGTGGCCTTCGGGCTGCCGCTGTCAACGCTGCTGCTGCGGGCATACTTCGTGGAGATCCCCAGGGAGCTGATGGAGGCGGCGATCATGGACGGAGCTGGGCACCTGCGCATCCTGTGGGCCATCTTCATGCCCATCGCCCGGCCGGCGGTGGCGACGGTCGCCATCTTCCAGGCCGCGTGGATCTGGAACGAGCTTCCCTTCGCCCTGGTGTTCATCAAGCAGACGGGCCACTACACGCTGCCGGTGGGGCTGCTGAGCTTCCAGGGGGAGCACATCGCCAACTGGGGTGCGATCCTGGCGGGGGTGACGGTGGCCGTGGTGCCGCTGATGCTGCTGTACCTGCTCTTCCAGCGGCACATCGTCCGTGGCCTGACCGCCGGGGCGGTGAAGTAACACCTCCGGGGCTGCGGTATCCGGCGACGGCGGGCGCGGCCGTCAGGTGGCCGCCTGCGATCCGTCCTCGCCCGCTCGCCGAGCAGCGTCGGCCGCACCTATGATGCTCGGTCGCACCCAGCGCGCGATCCCAACGGCCGTGAGCGCCAGCATCCCGCTCATGAGCACGAACGGCCAGCGCAGACCCAGATGCGCTGCCGCGAAGCCGCCCGCAAGTGGGCCCAGCGCCATCCCCATCGCCGAGGCCACCCGCGTGTTGCCGAAGGCTCGACCGTAGGTGTCTGAGGAGACCGCCTGGCCCACGATGGCGTTGAGCGCCGGCGCCGTCCCGCCTCGTGCCAGGCCCATGCCGACACGCAGCGCCAGCAGTTGGCCGATCGTCTGCGCCAGCGCGTGCGGCGCGCTGAACAGCGCGGCGCACCAGGTGCAGGCGACCAGCAGCGGCTTATGGCCCAGCCGGTCGCCAAGCAGCCCGATCAGCAGCGCGCTGGCTCCGGCCGCCAGCCCGGCCACGCCCATCAGCATGCCCGCGGCCGAGGCCGCCCTGCCGGTCTGGCTGATCTGCTCGACAAGCAGCGGAAAGATCGGCCCCACGAAGCTCCCGGCGATCGAGATCATAAAGAACGTCGCCAGCAGTGCCACCAGGCCCCGGGCCCCGAAAGCGCTTTGCAGGCCGTGGTTGCGCGCCCCCCTGGCCTCCTCGGGCACGCAGAACTCCTCGTGCGCCAGTGCCAGCACCACGATGCCGCCCAGCAGCAGGAAGACGCCCGCCGCGTAGAACGGCACGCGGTAGCCGTAGGCGTCCGCCGCCAGGCCACCGACCCACGGCCCGATCGTGACGCCCATGAGCACCGCCACCTGCATCATCCCCAGCGAGTAGCCCATCCGCCGCTGCGGGCTGATCGAGGCCACCAGGGTGGTGGAGGCGACGACCGTGCCGGTGAGCGCCCCCTGTATCATCCGCAGAACGAACAACTGGTGCACATTGGCCACCATGCCCATCAGAGTCATGGCGACAGCGCCGCCGAACATGGCCCGCTCCACCATGATCTTGCGCCCGTACCGGTCGGCCAGATGCCCCCAGATGGGAGCGAAGATCGCCTGCATCAGGCCCGCGGCCGTAATCACCAGCCCCGACCAGATGGCCACCTGCGCCTCGCCTGACACGCCGAGCTCACGCACGTAGAAGGGGATGAACGGCATCACGAAGGAGAAGCCGATGATGCTCAGAAGCTGGGCCACCCAGCAGGCGTAGAGCGTCCGCTGCCACGGCGGCGCATCGCCGCCGCCACCCTCCTGCGGATCTGACTGCCGGTCGTCCGCCATTGTCGGTACATCATCCCATCCGCGACGGCGGCCTACATGCCACCGTCACACTACACCAGCAGCGTGTCTAATGCAATGCTTGCACAGGCGGCGCGGCGCGGTGCGCCTCAGGCCAGCGCCTCCGCCGGCAGCCTGAAGACCCGATAGCCGGGCCGCCTGGCGTAGTTGTCGGCGATGACCTGCTCGTTGCGCTCCAGGATGTCGTTGACGAGTCCCTCGTCGGCGAGGAAGGTGAAGATGATGGTGTTTGTCCCCGGCCACACCGCGGTGCCCTCGTGCCTGCCGGTCTGGCCGATTCCCGAGACGCCGCTGAAGCGGGTGTAGCCCGGAACGCCGATCTCGTCAAGCACTTTGGTAAGCCGCTCCGCGAGCGTGGTCTCGCACACGATCACCAGCAGAGTCCCCTGTCCGAGCTGATGGTCGGCCATGGCCTTTCACCTCAGCGTTGGCGCACTATCCGGCCGTCTCCTCGTATCCCAGCCAGGTGTAGAGTCGCCGCACAGCGCTCTCCGCGATGCTGTAGGCCACGGGGACGATGAACAGGGTCAGGAATGTAGATGCCGTGAGGCCCCCGATGACGGCGATGCCCAACGGCTGCCACAGCTCCGACCCCGTACGCACTGCCAGTGCCAGGGGGAGCATGGCGAAGAGCGTGGCCAGAGCCGTCATCAGGATGGGGCGGAGCCGTATCGCACCGCCCTCGATCAGCGCATCGCGAATGCTGTTTCCACGTTCGCGCAGCAGGTTCACCATCTGCACCAGCAGGATGGAGTTGCTCACCACGATGCCCGTCAGCATCAGGATGCCCAGGAACACCATGATGCTCAGCGAGGTCCCGGTGAGAATCAGCGCTCCGAATACCCCGATGACCTCAAGCGGGATGGCCAGCATGATAACCAGCGGGTGCACCAGGGACTCGAACTGCGCCGCCAGGATCATGTAGATCAGCAGCACCCCCAGAACCAGAGCCGTGGCCATCCCGCCGAAGGCCTCGCGCCGATCCTCCTCGCTGCCGCCGAACTCGTAGCGGTAGCCCTCCGGCCAGTCCTGCTCCGAGAGTATGCTGTCGATCTCGTCAACGATCTCGCTCAGCGCACGGCCCTGCGTGCTCGCTGACACCGTCAGCGAGCGCTCTCGCTCGTCACGCGTGATCTGTGTCGGGCCCAGCGCCGGCACGATGGTGGCGATGGCGCGCAGGGGGACGACCTCGCCCCTCGGGGTCACTACGTCGGTGTCCCGCACGTCCTCCACCCAGTCGCGGTCACTCTCCGCGGCCCGCACCGTGATGTCGTACTCCTCACCGCCCTGGCGGAACTTCGTCAGCTCCTGCGTCCCGCGGACCTTGGTCTGGACCGTGTGAGCGATGTCACTGACCGTCAGGCCCAGCCGGCCGGCCTTCTCGCGGTCCACCAGCACGTGATACTCCGGGCTCGCCGGCTCCCAGCCAAGGTCCAGGTCGGTCACGCCGCGCACCTCGCGCATCGCCGCCAGCGTCTGATTGCCGAGCTGCTGCAGCACCTCGAGCTGATCGCCAATGATGGAGACCTCCAAGTCGGCCCCCATGCCGCCCATTCTCTGCTCGAAGCGCGTGGTGATGCCCGGCAGGGCGGCGAACTGCTCCCGGAGGTCCTCCTCAATCTGGTCGGAGGTCCGCTCCCGCTCTCTGCGGTCCATCAGCTTCACGGTGAAGCTGGCCGTGCGTCCACCGCCGCCGCCTCCTCCGAAGGCACCGGAGATCCCCCCGGCGGTCCCCATGTACACCTGGTAGTGTTCCACCTCTTCGGTCCGGGCCAGGATCTTCTCTATCTCCTTGGCCCGCTCGTTGGTGTAGTGAACCGATGAGCCTATCGGTGCCTCCATGGTGATGCCCAGCTCATCCTGCTGCACGTCCGGGAAGAACTCAAGACCCACCAGGGGTATCACAGCCACGCTGGCGGCGAGCACCGCCACGGCGATGAGCACCACCACACCCCGGTGATCGAGGCACCAGGCTATGGCCCTGCGGTACTGACCGGCCAGTGCGTCAAAGCCTCGCGACCAGCCCGCGAGCATGCGATTGACCGGCCCGAACAGCCCGCCTGCCTGCTCCTCCCCCGCCTCCAAGACCGGGCGCAACATGCGCTGGGAGAGCAGCGGCACGACGGTCACAGCCACAACCAGAGACGCGAACAGTCCCAGCATCACCACAAGCGACATGGGGGTGAAGATGGTCGAGACCATGCCACCGACAAAGATTATTGGGAAGAAAACGCACATGGTGGTGAAGGTCACCGCCGCGATGGCCACCCACAGCTCCTCGGTGCCGGTGATGGCCGCCTCCAGCACCGGCTCCCCCTCCTCGATGTGCCTGTAAATGTTCTCGAGCACGACCACCGAGTCATCAACGATGCGACCGATCGCCAGCACAAGCCCTCCCATGGTGATAATGTTCAGCGTCATGTTGTTGAAAAACATCAACATGAAGGTGACCAGCAGCGAGAGGGGGATCGAGATCGCACTGATCAGCGTGCCCCGGAAGGTGCCCAGGAACAGGAAGATGATGACCATCGCCAGGATGGCGCCCTCCAGAGCAGTGGCGTAGAGGTTGTGCAGGGAGTCCTCGATGAAGTCGGCCTCCTGCGAGGTGATGGTGACCTCCACACCCTCGGGCAGCTTCTTCGGCAGCTCCTCCAGCGCCTCGCCCACGACCTCAGCAACAGTGACCGTGTTGGCCTCGGACTCCTTCTGGATGGTCAGGCTGACGGAGGGCTCGCCGTTGAGCCGGGCGTAGCTGCGCACCTCCTTGTGCGTATCCCGGACGGTGGCGATCTCACGAAGGTGAACCGGCTGGCCCTCACGCACCGCCACGACAATGTCGGCGATGTCCTCGACGACATCGAACTCGCCGATGGTGCGGAGGGTGAACTCACGCTGGCCCTCGATGGTGAACCCGGCCGGCACGTTCGTGTTCTCGCGGCGCAGCGCCGCCTCGACCTGCGATATGGGCAGATTGTGTGCCTTCAGTCGCTCCCAGTTCACCTCTACGAGTATCTCCCGCTGCAGTCCCCCGTAGATGTTGGCGGCCGCCACTCCCGGCAGCTTCTCGAGCTCGGGCTTGATCACGTCGTCCGCCAGCTCGCGCAGCTTCAGCAGGTCTGCCAGCCCGGTCACGTCCAGGGTCATCACCGGCTGCATGGTCTGCGGGTCCAGCTTCATGATGACCGGCCTGTGCACGTCCTCCGGCAGCCGCTCGATGACCGGATCCACCTTCTCGCGCGTGTCGAAGGCGGCCCAGTCCATGTCCTTGCCCCAGTCGAACTCGATGATGACCACCGACATGTCCTGCTGGGAGATGGAGCGGACGCTCTCCAGGTCCTCGACGACCGCCGCCGCCTCCTCGATCGGTTTGGTGACGAACTCCTCCACCTCGGCGGGGGAGGCGCCGGGATAGGTGGTCAGCACTGCCACCACGGGGAAGCTGATGTCGGGGAGCAGGTCCACCGGCAACTGGATGAAGGCGATGATACCCAGCACCAGAACCGCGAGCACGCACATGGCGATGGTGACGGGCTGCCGTATCGAGAATCGTGCGGGACTCATCGTGCCGCACCACCGCCTGAGGTCCGCACCCGCACGCTGTCGCCGTCGCTGAGCTGGCGCTGTCCCTCTA
>JBNGDZ010000329.1:0-5928 GCA_049975765.1 Armatimonadota bacterium | reverse complement strand
AGGCGGGTGAGGCAATGCGAACGGCAGGCGGCCTAGGCACGCCGCCGCTCCGTACGACGAAGGTAGCCGCACGTCCGGTGCACTACGCAGAGGTGAGTGGCGTCGCGCGGAAAGGTCAACGGGGCCCTGCGGCGAATCTACCTGGCACACGCCAGCACGACACGTGAATGTGAGGGATATGACGATGATGCTTGGCCTGATCCACTACCGGGCGCCGGGCGACACCACCGAGGAGTTCGTGCGCTGGGCGGCCGACGCCGGCTTCGAGTGCGTGGAGCTGCGCTGGACGGACCTGATGCCGGAGGAGCTTGAGGAGCCGGACTACGAGACACACTGCGAGGACCTGAAGGACCTGGTGGACGAGCTGGGGCTGACGGTCTCGGCGGTGTCGCTGGGCAACGACTTCGTGCTGCTCGACGAGGGGCTCATCAACGAGCAGGTCATGCGCGCGCGGCGCATCGCGGAGCTCACGCTGATGATGGACTGCAACATCTTCCGCACCGAGGGCGGCCAGCCCAAGGACTCCGTGCCCGAGGGCCGCTACGCCGAGGCCATCATCAAGTCGGTGCGGGCCTGCCTGCCGATGTGCGAGGAGCTGAACATGCACCTGGCCATCGACAATCACGGCGTGGTGAGCAACGATTACGAGCTGCAGCTCGAGGTCTTCGAGGCAGTGGACAGCGAGTACGTGGGCGCGAACATGGACACCATGAACTACCGCTGGTACGGCTACGAGGTGGAGAAGCTGCCGGAGATCTACCAGGCCATCGCGCCGTGGACCAAGCACACGCACATGAAGGATGGCCGCAACTCGCGGCCGGACTACAAGGGCGCGGCACTGGGCGAGGGCGAGATCCCGCTGGACGTCGCGGTGCAGGCGCTGCAGGACAACGGCTACGACGGCGCCTACTGCGCGGAGTACGAGGGCTCCGAGGACGGCGACGTCGGCTACCGCAAGTGCCTGGAGTGGATGCGCGAGAACGTGTGACGGGGGGCAACGGTGCGCCGTCAGGCGCGATGACCAGGCGATGTCTCGGGACGCGGGCGATCTGCCCGCGTCCCCTTGCCTCTCCCCCTACAGCCGCTCCATGCGCTCAATCAGCCAGTCGGCGATGGCGTCGGCCAGCCACTCGTGGCCCTGCTGGTTGGGGTGGGCCATGTCCCCGAGCAGCGCGCCCCACGCCTCGCGGCCCATGGGCTTGATCTGGGCCGCCAGGTCGATGCAGTGGATGCCCTCGCGCCCGGCGCAGAAGTCGCGGATCTGCCGCGCGTAGTCATCCATCATGACGAAGCGGGGGCCGCCGCCCGGCAGCGTGGTGATGGGGCAGATGGCCGCCGCGCCGTCCGTCACCCGCGCGATGCGGAGGCAGTAGTCCTCCAGGCAGTAGCGAATGTAGTCCGCCGGGAAGCCCGCCGACTTGTCGTTGTAGCCGTAGGCGATCGTGACGATGTCGGGCTGCACGCCGGCGAAGTCCCGCCGGTACCAGGCGCGCCCGTGGTTGAACTTCGCGCCGCCTACCGCCCGCGAGTAGCAGACGATGCCGTCGTAGCCGAGGCGCTCGCGGAGCCTCTGCTGCAGCAGGACGGCATAGCGCTGGGTGTCGCGGTCGGGCAGGCCGGTGCCGGCGGTGATGGAGTCGCCCATGCACTGGATCGTCATCGGCTGCCGGTCGCGCATCATCCGCAGGACCTCCTCCAGCGGTCGCGCCAATGGTGCCGGCGGCGGCTCGGGTGCGTCGGCGATCAGGCGCACGTCGTCGATCGAGAACGAGTGCTCGGGCATGGGCTGGTTGTTCCAGTGGATGGTCCATCGGTCGCCGAGAGTGATGCGCGCGATGCCGCTGGGGGGGAGCATGCCCGGCTCGCCGATGCCGTGCAGGGCCGCGTCGGCGGTCACCAGCTCGCTGAAGTGCGCGCGGACCTCGTGCCAGGAGCGGTCACGCAGCGAGACGTAGAGGCTGTAGCTGAAGCCCCCGTTCGAGCCGCCGCCTGCGAACTGGATGCATCCCCAGCTCTCGGAGCCGTCCCCCCGGACCATGAGCGATACGCCGTTGCAGGCGTCCCACTCGGCGTTGCCCTCCAGCAGCGCCGGGTCGAGGTCGAGCCTGACCATGCCGGGCAGGCGCACGCTGATGGCGCCGCCGGTGACGCCGTCGGGCACGAGACTGAACTGCGCGGGCGTCCGGGTGGCCGCCACGGCCTCGCGGCCCTCGAGCGCCTCCGGGGAGTTGAAGTCTTCGAGCAGGTACGGCTGCGCGGCGCAGATCGCGGTCGCGCAGACGATAAGGGCGGTCGCCAGCGCCGGGCGCCTCATCGGATCGCTCCTCTCAGCTGATGCGGCGGATGGCGGTCAGGATCTCGTCGAGCTGCTCCTCGATGTGCCTCACGCTCGCGCCGATCTGGGCCACATAGACGACCACGCAGACCAGCGGCAGGATGGGGAACAGGATCGGGACGAGCACCGGAACCAGCGGGAAGTACTCGTGCATCATGTCCATGAAGGGACAACGGACCTCGATCTTCTGCTTGTCCATCGGAGTGCCTCCTCCGGGCCTACTGGGCCCATGCTGCCGGGCAGGGATGCCCTACCTACGCCGGGCTGTGAGCGAGACTCCAGTGGGCGGGCGGATCCCGAGCTACACGAGAGCTAGCGGCGGCCTGGCGCGCCCCGCTCGCACGGACGCCGAGGATGGTTTCCGCGCCGGGGAAGGTACTCCTGCCTGCGGGGCCCGTGCGCCACAGCTCCGGCCCGCGGTTGTGTGCCGTCGGAGGGGACGCGAAAGCTGCGGCTGAGAAAGCAGAGGCCTCAGGCCGGCCCACCACGGTCTACCTCTGCATCAGCACCAGCGCCACGTCGCCATCACCCTCCAGGTCGTGGCCGACGTCCCTGCCGCCGTCGTCGTCGCCGTCCGCGCCGACCGAGTAGATCGTCAGCACACCCGCGCCCGCAGGCTCGCGCTGGGAGGCGGGATGGGCCCGCGACACGGGTTCGCCCGCCGCGCTGCGCAGCGGGGCGTCGGCGAAGGGGTCGCGCGGCACCTCCGACAGATACTCCGGCACAAGCCGGTCCAGACTCTCCGGGTAGGCCCCGCGGTCCGCCCGATAGGCCTGGGAGGCCAGGGCCGCCACGCAACACCGCAGCCGCGCCTCAATGAACGCGAACTTCAGCCCCGTGCGCTGGAAGGTAGCCAGGGAGCGCTCCGCGATCGGGTTGTCGGGTGCCTCGATCTGTGCCCGCGCCCAGTAGGGCTTGTGCGCCTCCTCGGTTCGGCGCGCGAAGGCCTCCGTCAGCGCCGCCCACGTGTCCTCCGGCGTCACTCCCACCGCGCGCTCCGCCAGCTCCTCGTCCTGGTAGATCTCTGCCAGCTCTCTCCCCTCTCCCAACGCGGGGAGGATCATGTCCACGTAGAAGGCCTTGCCGACAGTCGCCTCGCCCTCCATGATCTCGCCGAAGCCGGCGGACTCCGCTATCGCGCGCTGAAGGGCGTTGAGCGCGATCCGCGCCTCGGCGCTGTCGAGGTGGGGGATGGCCTCGCGCAGGGCCGCCTCGCCGATGGCCTGGCAGGCCGTCTGCACCAGCCCCGAGATCACCGACCCCTGCGTCCCCACGTCCGCGGCCAGGTGCATGGAGGCGATGCCGTCCAGCGCCGCGGGGAGCGCCTGGCCGTTGCGGAGATGGTGAACGCTGCGGCTTGAGAGCATCCGCGCGAACTGGCGCATATGTGCGAGCTCGGGGAAGATCCGCTCGATGTCCTCCTGTGTGCGCAGCGGCGGCATCTGTGCCTCACCCGCGATGGCGGCCTCGACCGCGCTGAAGACCGGCGCATAGGCGTCCAGAAGACGGGCCAGCGTCTCCGGCTCCAGCGACTGCTCGGTCATGTGCAGTTGCGTGGGCACGTTGGGATCGACGCCGGGGGCCAGCGGCGGCGGTACATTCGCCCCCTCGTCCTGCGGAGGGAGCCCGGCCTCCTCCCGCAGCCGCTGGTGGATCTGCTCCTCGAGCTCGGCTGCGCGCAGGTAGATATCCCAGGCATTCGGCTCCGGCATCTGCACCTCGGGCGGCTGCCAGCTCTCCCAGGGCTTCGCGGCCTCCTCCTGCGCCGGCGCCGCTCCGACGAGACAGAGGGCCAGCACGATCACGATAGTGCGCTGAACCTTCATGTCGATCTCCTCTTGCTGGACGAGTATGCGCGCGGCGTGGCGCAACGGATCCCGCCACCTCGCCTCATGGAGTATGTGTCCTGACGCCGGTGCTTTCGTCTATCATTCGGCGCGCTCTGGGGCGATTGGTGGTCGCCTGTCTCATGCGCACGCGCCGCACCGGTTCGGCCCGCGGGGGAGGGCATGCTCCTCCCGGCGGTGAACCGGACCGCCGACCGCAACTGGCTCTCGTGTCTGGAGGCGACATGCCATGCCCGAAGCACCGATCAACACCGATGGCCTGCCGGAGCTTCGCGCCGGTAGCGCACAGCTCGAGATCACCCCGCCGGTGGGCACATCGCTGGCCGGGTACTTCCGCGATCGAGTATCCGATCACGTCGAGGACCCCCTCTTCGCGCACGCCCTGGTGCTGGAGAGTGGGGGAGAGGGGATCGCGCTTGTCTCCTGTGACGTCATCTGCATGCCCTCCACCATCGCCGATCCCGCGCGGGAGATGATCGCCGAGCGCACCGGCATCCCCGGCGGCAACGTCCTCATCTGTGCCACGCACACCCACACCGGCCCCGAGATGCGCAAGGACCGCCTGATCCCGACCAATGACGAGTGGCTGGACACGGTCCCGGAGATGATCTGCTCGACGGTGGAGGCCGCGTGCCAGGAGATGTTCGACGCCGTGCTGCTGCCGGGCCGCGGCTACGAGGACCGCCTGGGCAGCAACCGCCTGGGCCGCAGGCCGGACGGCTCCGAAGTCTTCGGCAAGGACGGGACGCTGGGCCCGGCGGGGCCGATCGACCCTGAGCTGGCCGCCATGGCGGTGCGGGACCATGAGGGCACGGTCCGGGCCATGATCGTGAACTACGCCATGCACGCCGACACCGTCGGTGGCACCGGTATCTCCGCCGGCTGGCCGGGCCGCGTGGCCGCGACGCTGGCCGACATCTACGGTGAGCAGTGCGTCACCGTCTTCCTGCAGGGCACCTGCGGCGACATCAACCACGCTCACTGGCGCGAGTCCCGCTGGGTCGGCAAGGGTATCCAGAAGGCCACCCAGATGGGCCGCGCCGTGGCGGGGCTCTCGGTCGATGCCACGGAGCTTGCCGAGCCGCTGGAGGGCGGGGAGCTCGGTTGCATCTTCCGCCACGTGGAGATCCCGTATTACACGCGCGACGAGGAGATGCGCACCGAGATCGAGCAGATGCGCGCCCAGGAGGAGATAGGTGAGAGGGACCGGTTCGTTATCGAGTGCTTCGACGAGTGGCCGCACGACGGCGACGTGGCCCAGGTCCCGGTGCAGGTCATGCGCGTGGGGGAGGCCGTGATCGTGGGCATCCCCAGCGAGGTGTTCGTGAGTTGGGGGCTGGAGATCAAGCACTGGTCGCCGGGTGAGTGGACCTTCGTGGCGGAGCTCGCGAACGACTGGTTCGGCTATATCCCCACCAGCGATCAGGCGCACCGCGGCGCCTATGGGGCCAAGCCGATCCTCTCCCGACGCCTGGAGGCCGATGGCGGCCGGAAGATGACGGACGCCGTCCAGGTCGCCATGTGGGAGCTGTGGGAGGGCGAGAGCGCCACGGACCGCCCGCGGATGGGCGAGGGCCGGTGACTGCAAGCTCACGGCCACGGGGTGGTCCTGCCTGCAGGTGCCACTGAGCAGGCCGTGTCCGTCTCGCGCCCGTTGTCGATCCCGAAGAGTGCACTACCGCGATTACACAGGAGGCGAGCACAGTGCCACAGTCACCATATAACACCGACGGGCTTCCGCAGATC
>JBNGDZ010000328.1:4998-5929 GCA_049975765.1 Armatimonadota bacterium | reverse complement strand
GATATGGTCTTCCCCGTCTGGCCGCTTTTCGTCACCCAGGTGCTCGGGGCCAACATGGCGGTGCTGGGGCTGCTCGATGGCCTCGGTGCCGCGATGGTCTCACTCTCGCAGGCGGCGTCGGGCTATCTCTCCGACCGCATCGGCAAGCGGAAGGGCTTCATCTGGATCGGCTACCTGATGGGCGCGGCCTCACGCGTGGGGTATGGGCTGTCCACCGCGTGGCAACATCTGGTGGCCTTCAAGCTGCTGGATCGGGCGGGAAAGATGCGCGGCGCACCGCGCGACGCCATGGTCGCCGACGTTTCCACCCGGGGTACGCGCGGGAGCAACTTCGGGCTGCTCCGTGGTGCGGATCATCTGGGGGCCGCCGTCGGGGTGCTGATCTGTATCCTGCTCTTCCCCCGGCTGGGCTACCGGACCCTGTTCATGGTGGCTGCGCTCCCCACCCTCGTCGGCGCCGGCGTGGTGCTGGCGATCATCCGCGAGCGCCCGGCGCGCGGCGCGGAGGCTTTCGAGGGCCTGGCGCTGGCGGGACTGGGGCGAGATCTGAAGCTGCTGGTGATGCTCAGCGCCGTCTTCGCCCTGGGCGCATTCAGCTACTCGTTCTTGATCGTGCATGCCGAGGAGCTGGGCTACCAGCGAGAGTTCATCCCAGCGCTGTATCTGCTCTTGACGGTCGCGGCGTCGGCGCTGTCCTACCACTTCGGCTGGCTGGCGGACCGCTGGGGCCGCAGGCCGGTGCTGGCGATCGCGTATGGGCTCTGGGCCCTGGTATGCCTGGGGTGCATCTATCTGCGGAGCGAGGCGCTACTGCCGCTGATCTTCCTGCTGTTCGGGTCACACAAGGCCGCGCTGGAGCCGGCGCAGAAGGCCATCGTGGCCGAGTTCGCGCCGGAGGGGCTGCGCGCGAGCGTCCTGGGCGGCTTCAACA
>JBNGDZ010000328.1:3760-4988 GCA_049975765.1 Armatimonadota bacterium | reverse complement strand
GCGCTGGATGGCTTCCACGTCGCTGTTGGTCAAGCTCTGCGCGCTGCCGGCCTCGCTGGTGGCGGGGGTGTTGTGGGACCGGGTGAGCGCGGCCGCACCGTTCTGGCTGGGGTTGGTGCTCACCGTGGCCGCCATAGGGCTGCTGGCGCTGCTGAGGGAGCCGGAGAGCGACTGAGTGGCGCGCGAGCATCTCTGTATCGCGTAGGCGCGGCTTCCAGCCCACGGGCGTCTGCCGTGCGGCTTGGAGGAACCGGCCTCCGTTGTGATTCGCCAGTTGCTGTTCGGCGTTGACAGGACGGCAGAACGGCGTACGCACAGGAGTGTGCGTGTCACGGAACGGCGCACGCCGTTCAGTACTCGCGTAGGTCGGGCTTCCAGCCCCACAACGATCAAGGGGCCGCGAGGACAACGCTTCTCTGCGGCAGCGCCCTGTCACTAGGCTTGGCACCTCATCTGACCCGCACCGAACTGGAGGCGCCGACGACCCATGGACGCAGCCACATTCGTTGACCGAGTTCGCGACCAGCAGTTCTTCAGCGACCAGATCACGCACGTGGAGGTCTTGCCTGCGCGGCCGCCGCAGTACGCCGACCTGAAGGATGGACTGCACCCCGCGGTCGAGCAGGCCCTCGCCCGCGAGGGCATCGAGCGCCTCTACACCCATCAGGCGGAGGCCATCGAGCAGATACGCGAGGG
The DNA here is from genome assembly GCA_049975765.1 of Armatimonadota bacterium. GTDB lineage: Bacteria > Armatimonadota > Zipacnadia > Zipacnadales > UBA5352 > JAYENL01. The sequence continues at coordinate 4,292 of JBNGDZ010000328.1, read as the reverse complement.
GCAGAACGTGGTTGTCGTCACCGGCACGGCCTCCGGTAAGACCCTCTGCTACAACATCCCCGTGATGGAGACCGTGCTGGCCGACTCGATGGCGACGGCGCTTTACATCTACCCCACCAAGGCTCTGGCGCAGGACCAGCTTCGCGGGCTGGGCATGCTGGAGACAGAGGAGATGGCCGAGTGGTTCATGGCGGGGACCTATGACGGAGACACGCCGGGCAACCTGCGGCGGCGCCTGCGCGACGGGGGGAACGTCATCCTCACCAACCCCGACATGCTCCACCAGGGCATCCTGCCCCACCACGCCCGCTGGAATCGCTTCTTCACGCACCTGCGGTATGTCGTCATCGACGAGATCCACGCCTATCGGGGCGTCTTCGGCTCCCACCTGGCGAACGTCATGCGCCGGCTTCACCGCATCTGCCGTCACTACGGCTCCCAGCCGCAGTTCGTCTGCTCCTCGGCGACGATCGGGAATCCCCGCCAGCACGCCGAGCGCGTGACCGGGGGCGACATGAGGCCGGTGGATAAC
>JBNGDZ010000328.1:0-3750 GCA_049975765.1 Armatimonadota bacterium | reverse complement strand
CTCGCCGCGCGGGCCGCGGCGGTTCGTGATGTGGAACCCGCCGCCACTGACCACGGCCGCCCGGGGCTCCGGGCAGAGCTGGCGGGTGGGGGGCGACCGGCGATCGGCGCTGGGGCAGGCGGTGGACCTGATGACCGCCCTGATCCAGGAGGGGGTGCAGACCATCGCCTTCGTGCGCACGCGGCTGGCCTCGGAGCTGCTGTTCAAGGGCGTGCGGGATCGGCTGCGGCCCGTGTCGCGGAAGCTTTCGGAGGCCGTGCACGCCTATCGCGGCGGCTACCTGCCGGAGGAGCGGCGGGCCATCGAGCGGGCGCTGGTGGAGCGGGAGATCCTGGGCGTGGCCTCCACGAACGCGCTCGAGTTGGGAATCGACATCGGCTCCCTGGACGCCTGCATCCTGGTGGGCTACCCCGGCACGGTGGCCAGCACCTGGCAACAGGCGGGCCGGGCCGGCCGCGGCGAGGATGAGTCTCTGGTCTTTCTGGTGGGCCAGAACACGCCCATGGACCAGTATCTGATGGTGCACCACGACTACCTGTTCGATCAGACGCCCGAGGAGGCCGTGGTAGACCCCGACAACCCGCACATCACCATCGGCCATCTGCGCTGCGCCACACACGAGCTGCCGCTGGCCGACGAGGAGGTCCCCTCATTCGGACCCTATGCCGACGCGGTGCTGGAGGTGCTGGAGGAGGAGCGATACGTCAGACATCTCGAGGGGCGCTGGTACTGGGCCAGCTCCGAGTACCCTGCCGCCGACGTGAACCTGCGTAACATCTCCGGGCCGGTCTATACCATTCAGGACGACCGCGACGGGGAGCGCGTCATCGGGACTATTGACGAGCTCAGCGCCCTTACCCAACTCCACGACCACGCGGTGTACATCCACGGCGCGGAGACGTACTTCGTGAATGAGCTTGACCTCGACCAGAAGATCGTGCACGTGGACCGCCGGGACCTGGACTACTACACGCAGTCGGTTCAGGCGTCGCAGATCCGCATCGACGAGGTAGAGGAGGAAGCCGACTGGCTGGGGGCGACGGTCGGCTTCGGCGACGTGACGGTGACCACGAGCATCCCCATGTTCAAGAAGATCAAGTTCGCCACGCGGGACTCGCTGGGCTTCGAGCAGCTCGAGCTGCCGCCACAGGAACTGGAGACGGTGGCCATGTGGTTCGCCCCCCCGGAGAAGATCGTGCAGGAGATGATGCGGCAGGGGATGATCGTGGGCGAGGCCCTGATCGGCATAGCCAACGTCTTCGTGGAGGTGGCCCCGTTCTTCGTGATGTGCGACACACAGGACATCGGGACGGTGGTGGATGCCTCGTGCCTGGGCCGCGACACGCTGTTCGTGCACGATCGCTATCCCGGCGGAATGGGCTTCGCGCATCGATGCATGCAGCGCGTCGATGAGATCATGCCGACTATCCGGCGGGTGATTGAGGAGTGCGGCTGCGAGGACGGGTGCCCCTCGTGTGTGGGCTCGGCGCTGCCACCCTTCGCGATGACGGACCTGGACAGCGCGGTGCGGGGCAGGATCCCGGACAAGGCCGCGGCGGCGCTGCTGCTGGGGAGACTGCTTGATGGGGTGCCCCAATGAAATGAGGCGAGGGAGCAGTCTCCTGCTCCCTCACCTACCGCCGGCTGGACGTCCTGCCTCAAAGCCCTTGGCCGTGAGACAGGAAAGCTCTTACCGGTCGGGCTCAGGTCGAGCCGCAATGCTGTGACGTCTCAGCCCGGGCATGCTGCGACTAGCCGCCTGCGGTGTTGGCGATGGTACCTGCGGAATCGTCCACAGCGTTCTGGACCGTGTTGCCCAGACCCTGCCAGGCAGCGATGCCGGCTACGACCACGAGAGCCAGAAGCAGAGCGTACTCGACGGTCGTGAGACCCTCCTCATCCTTCCACAGCTCAAACATCTCGCGTTCGCCTCCTCACTGTGCGATGGCTGGAACCGGATGGGACCGCGGCTTCCACGTCCCCGGCGCCGTGCAGGACCCGGGAGGTGCTCCTGGTTGGAGCATCCTGCGCGCGCCGTTTCTCAAGGGCCGCTCAAGCCGACGTGTCCAGACTGTGCCTATGATATCCAGTGGGGCCTTGCATGTCAAGCGTCACGAGAAGTTTTTCTTGGATATATTCTGGTCTCCCATCAAGCTCTTACTCAGCTCAAGTATCGCTCAAGGCCACACTTCACCCCCCCTATAGGCGCTCGATACCGGCAAGAAGAGGACTGCACAGCCCTCAAGAGACGCTCAAGAATCGAGCCGCACGGGAGGAGAATGGTGCAGCCGCACCAGGATATTCCCGAGGCGGTCATGGGGGCTCCGCCTCGATCCACGCCTCGCAGGCCGCTCGTGAGGGCGGCTGTCTACTGTTGGGGGCGGGTGGACAGAGGCCACCTGTCGGTGCGGAACGGCACCGCGGGCAGGCCGGCGTCGTTGTAGAGATTCGCCACGGGATTGTCGGCCCAGGCGTATCTGACCGCCACGGGGTTGCGGACCTGGTCGGACCACGCCAGCACGGTATCGCCCTGGATCTCGGCATCGGCCCACACCCACCGGCGATCCCTGCCCGCTATCTGGAAGCCCAGCAGCGGGCTGGGATAGGGCGCGTTGTCGGTGACGCCTCGCCGCAGGCCGCCATTGATGTTCGCGAAGTGGATGCGGATGCGGCTGCCCTCCACGTCCATTGACTCGTAGGTCGGGCCCTGGTAGACGACATCCTGACCGTAGACCGTCGCCAGCGCCCACAGGGCGAGGCGATGCCCGACCGTCTGCTTGTCTGTGGGGTGGATGTCGGCGGCGTCCCCGACGTCGATGGCAAGCGCCATCCCGGTCGCGGGGAGCGAGAGCGTGCGCGTCTGGGCCTCCCGGAGGTCAGCCCAGGCGCTGGGGCCGGGCTCCTCGCGGACAGCCCGGAAGTTGGCGAGCTGCACCCAGGCGAACGGGAAGTCGCCCTGTCCCCACCGCTCGCGCCAGTCGCGTATCATGGCGCTGAAGAGCCTCTGGTAGATCCAGGCGCCGTTCACCCCGCCGTGCGCATTGGCCTCGCCCTGGTACCAGATCGCCCCGGCGATGCCATAGGGGATCAGCGGGTGGATCATAGCGTTGAATAGATTGCCGGGGCGCCTGGGGCTGTCGGGACCCTCGGGAGGGGAGGGCTTGCGTGGCGGTTGCTCGCCCTTCTCCCGCGCCTCCGTCACCTGCTTCTCCCACGCGGGGAGCGTCTCGCTCTCGTACCTGGCCAGCGCCTCCGGGTAGGCGGCCAGCCGCGTCTGCCAGGACTCGAGCAGCGGCTGGAAGGCCGGGTCACCGGCGAGCTTCTCCCGGCTGGTCCAGGCCTCCACCGGGGTCCCGCCCCAGTTCGTGCTGATCAGGCCGATGGGCACACCTGTCTGCTCGTGGAGGTCACGGCCGAAGAAGTAGCCCACCGCCGAGAAGTTCGGCACGGTCTCGGGGGTGCATGGCTGCCACTGGGCGGCAACCTCGTCGATGGGCTCCTGCGCCGTGGCGCGCTGGACCTGGCAGAGGCGGATCATGGGGTGGTTCGCGTCGGCGATCTCGTCCTCGGCGTTCAGGCTGCGGGCGACGGGCCAGACCATGTTGGACTGACCGGAGCAGATCCACACGTCCCCAATGACCACGTTGCTCAGCACGATCTCGTTACTGCCGGAGATTGTGACGGTGAGGGGCACTTCGCTCTCGATCGGGTCGAGGCGGACCATCCACCTGCCGTCCTCGTCGGCAGCGA
>JBNGDZ010000327.1:0-5946 GCA_049975765.1 Armatimonadota bacterium | reverse complement strand
TACGCGAGCGCAAGCTCGCGTGGAGGGGCCGGACCACCGTCCGGCCCGCCGTCGTTCTGGCCTGCACCAGGCGTTGCTGTGCGTACAGGCAGGAGACCATCACTGCGTGGGGAAGGGACCTGTGATGCGGCGCCAACCTGCTCTGCAGAGGAGGGCACCGATGAGCTTCACGTTGGGCGTCTACATCCACGACAATCCTCACACCGAGGGGCATATGCGAGACGTGGAGGCCCTTGCAGCCGTCGATCGCGTCCTGATGGCCGGCTCGGAGCGGGCCGCCCAGATCGCCGCGCAGATGTACAAGGCCGACTTCGTGGGCGACTGGGATGACCTGATGGCCGAGGGCGAGGTCCAGGCCGTTATGCTCCTCACCAACAACCGCGACGCCGGCCGCATGACGCTGCAGGCCATCGAGGCCGGCAGGAGCGTCTACGGCGAGAAGCCCGGCGCCCGCACCGCCGCGGAGATGCAGGCCATCGTCGAGGCGGCCGAGCAGACTGGCGCGCATTTCACCCCCTGCTATGTGCGGCGCACCTTCGCGGAGACTCGGGAGCTCCGACGGCTGCTGGGCGAGGGCGCCATCGGCGACCTGTGGTCCTTCCAGGCCAACTGGATCACCTCCCAGGCACAGCTTCGCGGCGTCGAGCACTGGCTCTTCGACGAGGAACTGGCCGGGGGTGGCATCCTCTACTGGCTCGGGTGCCACTGGATCGACACGCTGCGCTTCGTGACCTGCCAGCGCATCAGCTCCGTCTGCGCTATGACCGCCACGCAGGATGAGCGCATCAGCGTCGAGGACGTGGCATGCCTGTCGGTGAGGCTGGAGGGCGGGGCTGTGGGTACCCTTCGCTGCGGCTACCTGCTCAACCCGTACGATGACTACGATGACCACCAGCTCATGATCGCCTGGGAGGGCTCGCTGGGGAGCCTCTCGCACTTCCCCAAGGGCCCCGTGACGCTGCGGCTCCGCACGCGCGCCGGGCACGATGCGCCGGGCGCGGAGCTGCGGGAGATGCGCATCGATGAGCGCCGGCCGGGAGGCTACGCCTGTTACCTGCTCGCGGACGTCGTCGAGGCCGCCTCGCAGGGCCGGGAGCCCATGGTCACCGAGCGCGATGCGCTGTATGTCATGCGCGTCATCGAGGCCGCTTACGAGGCCGCCCGCACCGGCACGGAGCAGGTCGTCGAACGGGATTGACTCTCCGCCCCCAGGTGCTACAATTCCCGCAGGACCTTACAACTGAGGGGGAGGTCGAACGGCGATGGGACAGCTCGCGCTCTACTCGTTCGGGACGCTGGCACTGCTGTTCGGGCTGCTGTTCGCGGTCATGACCGCGGTCATCTTCTGGCTGGAGGCGCCGCTGTGGCTGGCGCTGATCGCGGCCGTGGTCCTCTCCGGGATCCAATATGCCATCGGGCCCTACATCATCGAGTGGATCCACAAGATCGACTGGATGCCGGTCGAGAGCATCGACCCCGAGATCGCCTCGCTGGTACGCTCCGTCATACACAAGCACGGCATGCGCGAGCCTCGGTTCGGTGTGATTGCCGACGGGAACCCGAACGCATTCACGTTCGGCCACCATCCGGGCAACGCCCGGGTGGTGGTGACCACGGGCCTGCTCGAGGTCTGCGACACCGCGCAGCGCCGGGCGGTGGTCGCCCACGAGCTGGGCCATATCATCCACTGGGACTTCGTGGTCATGACCGTGGCCGCGACCGTGCCCCTGCTGCTGTATTACATCTACGTCTTCACCATGCGGGGGCGCAGTCGCAGGGACGGCGGCATCGTCGTCCTCGTCGGCCTCGGCGCCCTACTGGCGTACGTCATCTCCCGCTACATCGTCCTGGGACTCTCGCGCGTGCGGGAGTACTACGCTGACGAGTTCTCCGCCCGGACCACGCACGATCCCAACGCGCTTGCGGAGGGCCTCGTGAAGATCGCCTACGGCCTGGCTCGCTCCAGACCGCCGGAGGAGAAGGAGCAGCAGCTTGCGCCGGCCAGCGCGGGCATGAAGCCCTTCGGCATCTTCGATGCCACCTTCGGCAAGTCCATGGCCGTGGCCACCGCCGGCGCCTACGGCCTCACCGACGGGGAGGTCTCCAACGCCACCGCGGTCCAGGCCATGAGGTGGGACCTGTGGAACCCCTGGGCGGCGCTCCTGGAGCTTCGCTCCACCCATCCCCTGCCTGCCAAGCGAATCCGGGCGCTGGGACGCATCGCCGAGGTCATGGGGCAGCCCAAGGCTTTTGAGGTCCCGGGACGCGCCCCCCAGAGCTACTGGGACGAGTTCGCCACCGACGTTCTGGTCAGTTTGCTGCCCGTGGCCGGCCTGCTGATAGGCGCGGCGGTGGGCCTTGCACTGGGCTGGGCGCAGGGCATGGTGGCCACCGGCTTTGCCATCCTCATAGCCGGCCTCGGGGTGGGCATGCTGGCGAAGCTGGCGTTCACGCATCCACGCAACCGCTTCCAGGACGGGCGTGTCGCGGAGCTGGTCGGCGAGGTCGGCGTCTCCGCCATTCGCCCCATCCCGGTCCGGCTCCGGGGCCAGGTCATCGGCCGGGGCATCCCAGGGCTCTACTGGGGCGAGGACCTGGTCCTGCAGGACGAGAGCGGCTTCATCCTGCTGGACTACCGCCAGCCGGTGCGCATCCTGGAGGTGCTCTTCGGCCTCTTCCGCGCGGACAGCTTCATCGGCCAGAGCGTCGTCGCGGAGGGCTGGTACCGTCGCGCGCCGGTGCCCTTCGTGGAGCTGTGGAAGGTCCGCCTGCCCGGTGGCAACGTGCACACCAGCCACAACTGGGGCATGAGCTTCGCCCTGGCGCTGCTGCTGGCAGGCGGGGGAATCATCACAGCGCTGCTGACCATGCTGGCGGGCCTGTGATCGCGGCTCACACCGCCCCATCGCGCGGAACGGTCGCACTCCGGGAGTGAAAACGTGCTGCCACCTCGCCCTGCCAGCCCAACCGCACGTCCGGCCCTCCTGCTGCCATCACTGCTCCTCCTGGCTGTCGCGAGCATGGTCGCCTGTCTCGCACAGCCTGCTCAGGAGGGCCTCGTTGCGCACTGGCCGCTCGATGAGTTCCAGGATGGCGTGACCCCCGATGCGTCCGGGAACGGCAATGACGCCCTGGTCCGCGAGGGGACGCGCGTGAAGGGTGCCCTCGGTGCCGCCTTGCAGTTCGGCGACGAGACGCACGCCCGCTGCACGCACTCCCCCGAGCTCGCGCCCACCGGGGCCCTGACCGTGGAGGCCTGGGTGCGTCTGGACTCCCCGGCCATGTCCGGCTACCCCACGGTCATCCGCAAGGAGGGCTCCTACGCCCTGCGCTTCAACGCCAGTGCCGATCGCCGCCTTGGCCTGCTGCTGTGGGTGCAGGGTGAGCCGGTGCGGCTGACCTCCGCGGCGGCCGAGTGGGAGATCGGTCGCTGGCACCACCTGGTGGGCACGTTCGATGGCGCGGCCATGTGCCTGTTTATCGACGGCACCGAGGATGCCGGCTCGCCGCAGCAACAGCGAGGGCCGATCGACATCACCATGGCCGACGTGGCGCTGGGTCCCGGCGATGGGCATGGTCGCTTTGAGGGCAGCATCGACGAGGTGCGCATCTACGACCGCGCGCTGACTCCGGAGGAGATCGCCCGGCGCCATCGACTCGGGCGCGAGAGCCTGCTCGCGCGAGCTGATGAGACGATGGAGCCGGCGCCGGTGGGCGAGCGCCGCCCGACGCTTCGCCCGCCCACGAGGGAGATCCGCATGGTGGAGGCTGGGTTCATCTGGATCGAGACCGAGGACTTCGATGACTACGGCGGGTGGCAGCTCGACAACGAGTTCGTGCACCTGATGGGCTCGCCCTACCTCATCGCCGCTGGCATCGGCACGCCGGTCGAGGACGCCACCGTCGGCGTGGAGCTGCCCCGGGCGGGGCGCTGGCGGCTGTGGGCCCGCGCCCGCGACTGGCTGCCGGACTTCTCGCCCGGGACCTTCCGCGTGCTGGTGGACGGCGAGGAGATCGGGCCGGTCCTGGGCCGGGATCCCTCCGGCCAGTGGCGCTGGCAGTCGCTCGGCGAGGTCGGGCTGAGCGCGGGCCGGCACACTCTGGCGCTGCATGACCTCACGGGCTACTACGGCCGCTGCGACGCGCTGCTGCTGACCACGGACATGGGCTACACGCCCCCTGAAGAGCTGGAGGCGCTGGAGCGCGAGCGCGCCCGCCTGACGGGCCGGTCACTGCAGCCGAAGCTGGTCGGCGAGTTCGACGTGATCGTGGTCGGGGCGGGCGTCGCCGGCTCGTGCGCGGCCCTGGCCGCCGCCCGCCACGGTGCCAGCACGGCCCTCATCGACGACCGCCCCGTCCCCGGCGGCAACGCCAGCCGGGAGCTGGGCGTGCCCATCAGCGGGGCCTCCTGCTGCCATCCCCACGCCCGGGAGAGCGGGATCGTGGAGGAGCTGCTGGGCCTGCAGGCCAGGTGGGGCTACCCGCGCATGAGCGGTCCCATCCAGCGCGCTGTTGACGCCGAGCCGAGCCTGCAGCTCTTCCTCAACCAGCGCGTCGTCGATGTCGTGATGGCCGACGATGGCACCATTGCCGCGGCCAAGGCGGTGCACACGGTCACCGGTGAGTACTCCCTCTACCGCGGCCGCGTCTTCATCGACTGCACCGGCGACGGCTGGGTGGGCTTCTACGCCGGGGCGGAGTACCGCTTCGGCCGGGAGGCCCGCTCGGAGTTCGACGAGAGCCTGGCGCCACAGATGCCCGATGAGATCACCATGAGCGGCTGCATCATGGGCCAGTGTGTCGGCTACCGCGCCGAGGACGCCGGCGAGCCGGTGCAGTACACGCCGCCGCCCTGGGCGCCCAAGTTCGAGTCCGCGGAGCGCTTCGGCCGCAACCCTCGCGGCTTCGCCAGCGGCGAGTGGTGGCTCGAGCACCCGGGGACCATCGACGACATCGAGCACGCCGAGGAGGCCAGAGACGAGCTGATCCGCATCACCTTCGGCTACTGGGACTACATCAAGAACGTCTGGCCGGAGCGGGAGAGGGCCCGCAACTACCGGCTGGCCTTCGTGCCGATCCATGACGCCAAGCGCGAGTCCCGGCGGCTGGTCGGGGACTACATCCTCACCCAGAACGATGTCCAGAGCGCGCGGCTGTTCCCGGATCGCATCTCCTACGGCGGCTGGCCGCTGGACGTGCACCATCCCGAGGGCATCTACTCCGGCCCCGAGGGGCCATTCGACTTCGACCCGCACGTCCCGATCTACTCGATTCCCTACCGCATCCTCTACTCGCGCACCATCGGCAACCTGCTCATGGCCGGCCGCGACGTCAGCGTCACCCACGTCGCGCTGGGCAGCGTGCGCGTGCAGGGCACCCTGGGGCCGCTGGGCCAGGCGGCCGGGACCGCGGCGGCCATGTGCATCCAGCACGGCACCACGCCCCGGGGCATCTACGAGCAGCACATCACCACGCTGCAGCAGACGCTCCTGCGCGATGACATGTACATCCCCCGGCTCCGCAACGAGGACCCGGATGACCTGGCGCGGCCCGCCGCGGTCACGGCCTCAAGCTCCATGATCGGTCGGGCCTTCGGGAGGGGGGATGTGCGGCCAGGTGACAGCCACGAGCTCTTCACGTCGCGCGCCACGATGCTGCCGTGTGGCGCCGACGGCCATGTGGGGGCGGTCGAGGCACTGCTGCGGTCGGAGCTGGAGCAGCCCGCGGAGCTGACCATGCACCTGCGCACGGCCGCTGAATCCGCCGACTTCTCGGCCGGCGATGACCTCGCGACGGCCACCGCCTCGGTGCCGCCGGGGCAGTCGTGGGTGCGCTTCGAGTTCGGCGTCACCGTGGACCAGCCGTATCTGTGGTTCTGGCTGCCGCAGACGGAGGGCGTCTCGTGGCTGCTGATGGAGAGCGCCCCCATCGGCTCCTGCCGGGCCT
>JBNGDZ010000326.1:0-5947 GCA_049975765.1 Armatimonadota bacterium | reverse complement strand
ACCTATAGAACGTAACTCCGTCCCTCGGCCCGCTCCAGCACACGCTTCGATGACCGGCCGGGAGGAGTCCAGGCGCAGGGCCTCCTGCGCCAAAGCAGACCCCACGGACAGGATGAGGGAGCCGACCAGGACTGCGCGCATGCTGCGGGGCGTCTCAAACCACCTCATCATGCGCGAATGACGTGCCGTGCGACTACCTTTTCACCGCCTGGTGGCCACGAATGCCGGGTCTCAACACGCAGATGAAGGTTCGCCGGAGGAGGGAAGGGGGCCTTCGCGGTACGAGGTGGGGTCGATCGCCGAGCATCAGGCGCCGGACACGCCCATCTCCGAGAGCAGCGACGGACGGCGGCGCCGAGCCGAATGAGGTGCCCGGCGGCACAGGCCGGCCTCACCCGCTGATACAACCTACGAAGGAATGTCGCCGTCGGCGGCAAAGTCTCCTCCAAGAGCCCCTGCGGGGCGGTCGCCGAGACCCAAAGCGCTCGGGAGGATCCCATGTCCAAGCACGACGCACTGTGGCTGGTGCGTACCTCGGAGGGAGAGACCGTCGGGCCCTTCGACGCCGATGCGCTGGCGGAAATGCTGGCCGAGGGCCGAGTGGACAGCGACGATCTCGCCAGGTCGGAGGAGACCGGGCGGGTCCGCCGCGTCCGCGACGTCCTGACCCGGGAGCAGCTTGAGGTCGCGAGGCCCCCGCGAGAGGCCGCCCCGGAGGAGGGCGAGGCGGAGGGCACCGGCATGGACCGGCTGCTCCCCACCCTCGGCCGCGAGTGGGTCTGGCTGTTCGTGCCCACCTTTGGGCTCCCGGTGGGCTTCCTGGTGGCGCTGGCCTACTGGGTGGTGGGCTGGCTGGGCGCGGCGCATTGCCGCACCGCGCGCGGCGAGCGCTCGGCGGAGGCCATCATCACGACCGCCCGCAACTGGCTCGTCGCCTGGGCGATCATCCCGGCCGTGGCCTTCACGGTGCTCTTTCTGCTGCAGCTCTGGGCCGTCTCCAGCGCCTTCACCGCTGTGCAGGACGTCTTCAACCCCTGACGCTGGTAGCCGATGAAGCCCATTGCCATGGCCCGTGTCAGGCGCGGGGCCCTGACTCCCTGACGGCCTCTGACGGGCCGCACATCGCCGCTAGCACTCCAGAAAAAACGTGACCCCACAGGAGGAGAAAAGGCGGCAGCATCGAATACTTGGTTGTGTCTGCAACAATCTGTCGCGAGGAGGAATGGTGGATGGACGGACGGAGGAGACAGTCACATGGCTTCACCCTCATCGAACTGCTGGTCGTGATCGCGATCATCGCGATTCTGGCAGCCATCCTGTTCCCGGTGTTTGCCCGGGCGCGGGAGAAGGCCCGGCAGACCTCATGTCTGAGCAATGTCAAGCAGCTCGCTCTGGGCACCATGATGTATGTCACGGACTATGATGAGACGTGCCCGACCTGGAACAGGCTCGTGGACGACAGCGTGTCAACCTGGTACCCCGGCGCCGCGATATTCCCGTACGTCAAGAACCTTAACCTCTATGCCTGCCCCTCGGGCAACGCACTTCCCAGCGGCCACACATCGGACCCGGCGACCTGGAATGCCTACGTGCGCAGCGGGGCGAACAATCGCACCCCCGGGCCCGTCAGCCGCGGCTATGCCTGGAACTACTACGTGTTCCACAGCACCAGCAATCCGCCGGTCCCGCGTCGACTCGCCACCATCCATGAGCCCGCCGGCACCATCATGATCGGTGACACAGCGCACATGTTCGGCGGCCGCGGCGCCATCATCTGGGCCAATAGCTGCTGCGACGGCAACGGCACCAGCGGCTCGCCGCTCGACGGCGTCATGGCCAACGGCGAGCCGACCCCGGACACCGTCTCCCGACACAACGGCGGCGAGAATCTGGCGTTCATGGACGGTCACTCCAAGTGGATGGCCTCTCGCGCCATCCTGGCTGAGGGCAGCGCCATATTCAACCCGTGACGGTGTGCCCCGCACCCACACCGGGCCCGACCCCATGAGACACATGCGATGACACGCGCACCTACCGCACCCCGCGTCTGTGAGCGGGGTGCGGCCGTGTACGCGGGGAGGGATACCTGGCGGGCGCGTGCAATCCTGCGCCTGAGCCGCATCAACGAGGTCGCCCCCTGTGACCTGGAGGATGCCATGAACCCTCGCGAGCGCATCGAGCGAACCGTCAATCATGAGCTGGCCGACCACGTGCCGCTGAAGATCTCACCGCGCGATGAGGTCAGGCGGGGGCTTCTGGCGCACTTCGGGACTGACGACTGGAGCGAGGTGCTGAGGGCGCTGGGCGTGGAGGGCTGGGCCGGGGTGGGCGTGGGCATCTCCTGGCCCGAGTGGGAGGCCAGGGAGGACAAAGAGGCTCGCCCGGGCGACTGGCCCGGCTCGAACCAGGAGTACGTGTGGCTCGACGACGTCACCTTCCTCGACCGCTGGGGGGCGATCCAGCGTGTGGGCGCCGGCGGCAAGTACGTGGAGTACATCAAGGCGCCACTCGAGGACGCCACCATCGATGACCTGGAGGACTACGACTTCCCCGGCCCGGATCGCCTCATCGACGACCCCGATCTGCCCGACCGGGTCCGGGAGCTCAAGAACCAGGGCAACTGGGTCGGCGCCGGCGTCGAGCAGCCCTACAAGACCTGCTGGCGCATCCGCGGGATGCAGCAGAACCTGATGGATTACCGCATCAACAAGGACTTCAAGAACGCGCTGTATGATCGCATCTACGAGACGTGGAAGGAGATCTGTCGGCGCGTGGTCAGCGCCGGCGTGGACATGTTCAGCATCGGCGGGGACATCGCCATGCAGGACCGGCTGCTGATGAGTATGGAGTCCTGGCGGGAGCTGGACAAGCCCCGGCTGGCCGACCTCATCGCCACCGGCAAGCAGATCAACCCCGACCTGCACGTCTTCATCCACTCCGACGGCAGCCTCATGGAGATCATGGATGACCTGATCGAGATCGGCTTCGACATAATCAACCCTATCCAGCCGGAGTGCATGGACCCCTTCGAGGTCAAGCGCCGCTGGGGCGAGGTCATCACCATGGACGGCTGCGGCTCCATACAGCAAGTGCTGCCCTTCGGGACCGTGGAGGACGTCCGGGAGCATGTCACCGGCCTCATCGAGGGCTGCGCCTACAACGGCGGCCTGATCCTCGCCCCCTCGAACGTCGTGCAACACGACACGCCGCTGCAGAACATCCTGGCCTTCTACGGGACCGCGCGGGAGTACGACCTCAGCCGTCTGGGATAGGCGCGTTCTCGACGCCGGCGAGGGCCTGTCGGTAGAACTCCCAGCCCTCCTCCCCCAGCGCCAGCAGCACATCCCGCGTGTCGTGACCGACCCCGGGCAATACCGTGAAGGCATGGGGGACTCGCAACCGGGTCAGATGCGCGTGGAACCTGCGCGTCACCGCCAGCATCTCGTCCTGCTCGCCGATGACCAGGCGCATGCGCATGTCGTCACGCACCGCATCAGCGTTGTGCTCCGCCAGCACCCAGGGGCTCAGCGCGCGGAAGTAGTCGTGGTCGCCCCCGAACACCCTCTGCAGGACCATCTCGCGGCCCCGCGGGCCGACGCGGGGAGTGTGCGTGAAGTGCTGCTGCAGCGGCCCGCCCGCCAGGATCGAGACCGCGCCGAAGATGTCATGGTGCTTCAGCCCCAGCCGCGCCGCGCCGTAGCCGCCCATGCTGAACCCCTCCACGATGCGACCCTCCGGCGACGCGATGGTCCGGAAGGTGGCGTCAATGTGCGGCACCAGCTCACTCACCACCACCGTCTCCACCGGCATCTTGCCGTCCTTGGAGTCCACCCACAGGCTGCCTGGTGGCGCGTTGGGGAAGACCACCAGCATCGGCGGGATGGTGCCCGCGCGCATGGCACCGCCGAAGTGGGCCGAGAGCGGCCGCACTCCCGGCAGACCGCCCGAGGTGCCGTGCAGCCAGTAGAGCACCGGGAAGCGCCGTTCGGGCTCGGCCTGATACTCGTCAGGCAGATAGATGTGATAGCTGACCGGCCCGCCGACTGCCGCGCTGTCGAAGGTGCGATGCTGCAGTCCCGGCGCCTCGACCGCACGCGTAACCCACCGGACGCGCGCATCGGGCCCGGCCACCGGCGCTTGCCCCCACACACCGGCACAGCACAGGAGAACGTGCACTGAGAGCTCTCGGGACATATCGCACCTCACACGCAGTGACATTGGTCGTGCTACAGACGCTCCAAATGCCGGGACGGTTCGGGCACGCCGATTGATTCCACGCTCCGACAGGAGACCGATCATTGGGTCCACTACGCGCAGGTGTCGCGAAGTCGGACATCACCACCGAAGATCCGGACGCGAACGTCCATGACCCGCTCTTCGCAAAGACGCTCGTGCTCGATGACGGGGAGACGCGCGTGGCGATCATCGCCATGGACGCCGTCGCGATCGGCGGGATCGGCGACATTAGCGATGACTTCCTGCCGAGGGTGCGCGGCCGAATCGAGGACGAGCTGGGCATCCCCGGCCGCAACGTCCTCGTCAACGCCTCTCACACGCACCCGCCCGGCCGACTGTTGTGCGACCACGAGGAGCAGGTGGCGCGGACCTTCGATGCGGTGCGCCGGGCCATGCAGAGCATGGTTGAGGCGCAGGTCGGCGCGGGTGTGGGGCATGAAGATCGGTTCATCGTCAACCGGACCCTCCGCCTGAGAGACGGAACGGGCTGGACCATCCGCCAGGCTAACCCCTGCCCCCCGGACGATCAGGTCGCGGGGCTGGGCCCTATCGACCCGGAGATCGGCATTCTGCGCATCGACCGCACGGACGGCCGGCCGCTGGCGGTGCTCTACAACTTCGCCTGCCATCCCCTGATCGGCGTGCCTGGGGGCGCGGTGACGGCGAACTTCCCCGGCTTCGCCTCCCGGGTCATCGAGGACTCCCTCGGTGATGGCGCCATGGCTCTGTTTCTGCAGGGCGCGGGCGGCGACGTCACCGAGGTGTCCTACAAGGACTTCGACCACCCGCGGGACTCAGCGCCGCTGGGGAGGATGCTGGGCCTGAGCACACTGAGGGCGCTGAGCGGCATGGACACCGGCGGCGCGACGCTGGACGTCATCTCCGAGACGATCCGGCTGCCGCGCAGAACGGACATCCCGCAGCGGATCGCCGAGCTGGAGCAGGAGCGGGAGGAGCTGCTGGAGTCCCTTGTCGGTACCACGCTCAACTTCCGGTCCTTCCTGCCTCTGTATCTGAAGTACGCCCTCAATCCGGAGTATCCAGCGGACTACTCGTGGCGCTACATGCAGGCCGAGGCCCGCGGCAGCGATGAGCTGAGGGCTCTCGACGAGCTAAACCGGAGGAACCTCGACAGGTACCTCGGCAACATCCGGGCGATGGAGAAGCTGGCGCGCATCCAGAGCAACATCGGGACGCTCCGGCATCACCAGGCGCTCAACGACGCTGCCGATGAGGAGACCATCGCAGCGGAGGTGCAGGGCATCAGGATCGGGGACTGCGCGCTGATCACCTCGCCGGCGGAGCTGCTGGTGCAGGTTGGTCTCGACCTCAAGCGGGCCTCGCCACACCGATACACCTTCGTGGTCCCATTCTCCAATGGCTACATCCACTACGGAGCGCCCGCGGAGGACTACGCGTTGGGCGGCTACGAGGTGACGGAGTGCCTGCTGGCTCCACAGTGGCATGGGGTGTACATGCAAACGGCGAAGGGTGTGTTGCAGAGGTTGTGGGACAGGCGGTGACGGCAACGACGCCTCACCCCCCCGGCCCCCTCTCCCTGGAAACCGCACACGGCGCGGTTTCGGGCGGGAGAGGGGGAGCACACAAACGTTGGCGGCGATTCGGGAGGGCCTGGTTAGCCCGGCACCTGAACGCATCCCCCTCCCGCAGGAGGTGCCGTCTACCTCCCAGGGAGGGGGTGCCGACGCGT
>JBNGDZ010000325.1:0-5959 GCA_049975765.1 Armatimonadota bacterium | reverse complement strand
CTGCCGTTACGCGAGCGGAAGCTCGCGTGGAGGGGCCGGACCACCGTCCGGCCCGTTGTTGTTGCCGCGTGGGCGCCCCTTACGGTCCGGCCCCACGCTATCGTTGGCTCCCCTCCTCGCGTAGGTCGGGCTTCCAGCCCGACAAGGCCTGTCCGCCGCGATGTTTGCATGCCCGCGTGGGCGGCCCTTACGGTCCGGCCCCACGGTTGCTCAGCCCTCAGCGCACTGAGGAGCGCGCCTGCAGGACCACTGCGCCGCAACTGGGAACAGTGCCACGCCAGGCTCCTGTATCGGCCTGCTCCCACGCCACTTCCTCTCGCCACCATACCACCTCAGGCGCGGTCAGCTCCGCGTCATCGGCCAGCCCCAGCACAGCGCTGGCGGGCAGCGCCACGTCCAGGTCAGCCGCCTGAGCGGTGTAGAGCACCACGGTGTGCAGGTCGCCGGAGCGATAGGCGGCCACCCAGGTCTCGGGCGGCCTGTCAGACCAGCGCGAAGAGGCCACGTGCGGCGGAGTGTAGTGGGCGCTCCACAGGTCCGCGCTCAGCCACAGCCTCCGGAGCGGCCATCGCTCCTCGCTCCACTGATACGTGCCCGCGCCTGTGCCCAGCAGCAGCGCCATGTCCACGTAGGCCGGGCGCCCGGCGCACAGGTCGTGCGGCACGCCCCACGGCCGTCCGTTCATCAGCAGCATGAGGTAGTCCACCGGCAGGGCGCCGCCCAGCGCCTCCAGATCGCGCAGCTCCGGCACGTAGCGCAGCTGCTCGCCGTTGTAGACGACGTCGGCGAAGGCGTTGACGGCGATGTTGTTGCGGCTGGAGGTGTGGGCGTAGATGACGCCTCGGCCGCCGGTGTAGCCGTCCACCAGAAAGCGCATGCGCTTCATCAGCTCCCGCGCCCGCCCGAGATCGCCGGTGGGAAGCTGCGTCCCGTCCAGGTAGAAGCCATCGAGGTGGTACTCCGCAAGCAGCCGCTCCATGCCCGCCAGGATGCGCTCCCTCTCCGGTCCGCTGCGGTCCGAGCCCCATGCCTTGCGGCTGGGGAGGCTCTCGTCGTAGCGTGCAGGACCGTAGAAGCGATGCTCCTTGGGGGTCTTGAGCCGCGGATCGCCGCCGAAGATCTCGTAAGGGAACTTCTGGGCCGCCGGCACGCTCTCATCGGTCTCGTAGCCGAAGTAGACGATCACCCGCATCCCGCGCTCGTGCGCCTCCTCGACGAGGGTCCTCAGCGCCTCCGGATCGCGCGGCTCGACGCCGCCCCACGCGGTCGTCCACCACTCCCCCAGGTGGATGACCTCGTAGCCCGCCTGTCTCAGCCGGTCGATGTAGAGCCCCTGGAATCCCTCGGCCCCCTCATACTCCGCCAGCACGCTCTGGGGGCTCCAGTTGAAGGTCGAGACGCGGTTGTGCAGCGGGTGTTCCGGCCACGGCTTCACGGGCGTGGCCTGCAGTGCGAAGCGGAAGTGCCGGCGCTCGGACGCGAGCCGCTCGGGCAGGTGCAGCCGGATCTCGGCCGCCCCATCGTAGCTGAGCACCTCGGCGGCGCCGGGCTCATCGAGCCCATGCCACGCCTCGTCACACCACAAGAACAGGCCGGCGTCAGGCCCGCCCACGAAGAGCCAGTGCAGCAGGCCTGCCGACCAGCCATAGCGAGGCCTCGGGGTGGCGATCACGTTCCTGATGTTGCCGAAGAACCACGGAAGATCGGGGTAGTAGTAGATCCACGAGGCGATCTCGCGGCTCACCGGCACGGACAGCTCCAGGCCGCTGAGGCGCGAATCGTCCGACAGGTCCAGGTCCAGCCAGGTCAGCCCGTCATACTCCTGCGTCACCGACACAGTAGCCCGGGCCGCGTCGCTGAGCAGCTCCCTGGTCGCCGTGACCTGCGGCTTGCTCCGGTCGGAGAGCCGCCAGGGGCTATCCCAGCGAAGCGGCAGCCCGTTCGGGTCATCGGCGCGCAATGTGAGCGGCCCTGCCAGCACCTCGCGCCCTCCGCTGGTGATCTGTCGCACCAGCGTATCGTCGTCCGCAAGAACCGTCTCCCGGTTCCAGCAGCCGAGCGCAAGCTCGCCGCCCCGCCGTTGCGCGGTCACCGGCTCCCAGGGCTCCAGGACGACGTTCAGGCCTTCAACGCCGGCGCGGGCGTCCATCCACGCCGGCCGCTCGTGCAGAGTCACCTCCGGGGCCACGAACTCCCGGCCGCCGGGCTCGGCGATGGCCACGAAGCGATAGGTCCCCGGCTGCAGCCCGCCGATGGGGATCTCCGCCAGCCAGCCGCCCACCGGCGGCTGATCCTCCGGCAGGCCGGCCTGCGCCCACACCTCGTCCGGCCAGCGCAGCTCCTCCCAGGTGGCGCGGGCGCGCGCGGTCCTGATCGGTTGCCCGTCATCCCCCATGATTCGCACGCGCAGCGGCAGATCCGGCTGCGGGCCGGCCGCGGGGATGCGCAGGAGGAAGACCTCCTCGGTCAGCGGCAGCGGCCACACCTCCGTGTAGGCCGCCGCCCACGCCGGTGATGCCGCCATAAGCAGCCCCGGAAGCAGCAGCAGCGCTGGAATCGCGGCGGGACGCGTCGTGCTCATTGCCCCTCGCTCCTCACAGTGGAGCCTGTGTGACGCAGGGCGCGGCGCCCGATCTTGAGTTGCGGCGCCGCGCCCCTGACGGCGGAGAAAGGCCTGATCCCGCGCTCACCCCTCCCGGCTCAGTCGCTCGATGGCCTCCATCAGCGCCCGCCGGCGCTCGTAGAGCGGCAGCGGATCGCGCGTGAACTCCCGCGGGTTGGTGACGATGCTCTCCGGGATCGTCAGCAGCTCCCTGGCGGCGTCCTCGGGATGCCCCTCCACCAGCGCCCGGAGTATCTCGAAGTACTCCCGGTCCTCCAGGCCCTCGCGCAGCATCTCCCAGCGGATGGAGTCCACCGGGCCGGTGATGATGGGCTCGTGCTCGGAGTTGGGGTCCACGTTCGGCGGGTAGATGAAGCGCCCGTCGCCGTTGCCCCACCAGCCGCCGCCGCTGGCGCGATAGGCCATGGGGTCATCCCACGGGTTCTGCCACTGCCCGGTCTCCCTCCGCCGCTGCCCGGAGGTGTAGTAGTTCGTGGCCCAGATCAGGCAGCCCTGGACATCGTACTTCCAGCCCATCCACTGCCAGATGCGCAGGTCCACCGCGTTGTGGTCGATGAACAGCCCCGCGTAGGGGGCCTTGGGGCCGGTGCACACGTACCACCAGATGGTGTCGCCGTCGCGCTGGCGCTCGTGGCAGGCCTCCTCATCGTAGTTGTGCAGCACCGGGCACCAGATGTCGACGAACCCCACCAGCTCCTCCTCCGGCTGCTCGGTGAGCATCCGGGCGATGTCCGGGGCGTACTCGTCGAGCAGCCGCATCCCGTAGCGCACGTTCTCGTAGTGCTCCGGCGCGGGCTCATCCACCCAGTAGGCGTAGCCCACGTCCAGCCAGCCCTTCTCGCGCAGGTGTTCCTGCAGGTCGTGGAGGTACTCGCCGACGATGCGATCGTAGGCCTCGGTGCCCTGCCAGTAGGGCCCGACGTGCCCGGGCGCGTCCCGCCGGGGCATGTAGCCGATGGGCAGGCGCACGCTCTGGAAGCCCAGGCCGTCAACGTAGCGCTCCATCCAGTAGTCGAAGTCGGTGTAGTCGCTGACGATGCGCACGTCCCGGGCGCCCATCTCGAAGCTGGGGTCGGGCACCAGATTGGGCGCGCCCTCCTCCGCGAGGCCGAAGAAGACGTCGTCGAACCAGGCCTCGCCGGTGGTCTCGCCGCTTTCCACCCAGCGGCTGGCGCGCAGCGTGACCCTGACGCCCTGGCAGCCCTCCGCCATGCGCCCGGCGGGAATCGGCGTCTCGTAGCGCGCCCACTCGCCCGTGCCCTCGTAGAGGGTGTCGATATTGCAGCCCGACATCCATTCGCCGGCGGCGTCGTGGCAGGTCACGGTGGTCTGGAACTGGTGGCCCTGTGCCGCGCGAGCCATGAAGCCGAGGCGGTAGTCGCGCTCCCGATCGACCTCGATCAGGTCGGCGGTCGCCGCCGAGGGATTGTCGGTCTCCGAGGCGTCCAGAATGTGCAGCACGTTCTGCCCCTCGGGCGCGTCCTCGCTCTGGATCATCTCCCCGCCCGTCCACTCGACGCCCTCAAGCTGAGTGCGGATGGACTGCAGCATGGGGCTGTAGGGGTCGATGCGGTGGGCCCTGAAGTTGCGCATGTAGCGGTCGAAGACGTCCTCCGTCTGCTCGTCGGTCTCCAGGTGATGGTAGTGCCGCATCGTCCCCGAGCTGAAGCCCATGGTGGCGACGATGCTGCGCTCGGCGGGCATCTCGAAGTCGAAGACGCGCAGCCTCAGCGGCACCTGTGCGCTCCAGCCATCTGCCTCGAGCGACAGCGTCCCCTCGTAGCGACCGGGGGCCGCATCCGCCGGCACGTGCACCCGCACCCACAGCGGCTGGTTCCGGTCGGCCTCCAGATCGACGGGAGCGTCCAGCGGCGGCAGCGGATCCGGCCACCATCCGACCGCTCCCTGGCTGTCGGTGGGCGTGTGCACGTAGACGTAGGCCACGCGCAGGATGTCGATCTGCTCGGCGGGGATCGCGGCGCCACCGTCCCCGGCGAGGTCGCTGACGGCGGCCGTCAGGCCGCTGATGGGCCGCCGCGGCCGGATGATCACCTGCACCGGCTCGTACTCGCCGCGGCAGGCCTCAATCATCACCGACCGCTCGTCGCCGGTCGGTGCAGGCCGATCCCGGTTGACCTTGTAGGTGCCCTCACACCACCACAGCTCCGCGGCATCGTCCGAGGCCACCGGATAGCCGAAGTTGCTGCGATACAGCTCCGGCACCTGGAAGGTGAAGCGCGCCCGGTACAGCTCCTCGCCCGCGGCGTCAGCGACGATGAGCGCCGCCTCGTAGCTGCCCACCACCCCCGCGGCGTACGGGATGCTCACCTCGGCCTCGCCACCGGCCGGGACGGTCACCGTGGCGTCGAAGCTCGCCGGCTCCGCGCCCTCCGGCTCAAACAGCAGCATCGGCCGCAGATCCAGGGCGTCGTCGCTGAGATTGCGCAGCGTCATCACGGCCTCGTTGCTCATCCCCGGCAGCAGCCCGCCGAGGGTCCGGACGTCCACCGCCAGCCGGTCGCTTGTGGTCTCCGGCACCAGGAAGGTGGTGGCGCCACGCAACGGCTCCACCGCCTCGGCCAGCTCTGCGCGGAAGCCGTAGTTGTAGATCTGGAAGGAGCCCGGCGCCGACTCGCCGCGCTCGCCCTCACCTGGGGAACGCAGGCGGACATAGATCTCCTCTGCGGGCAGCGTCTCGGCAGGCACCTCGAAGGTCCCCCTGCCAAGGTCGCTCATCTCCCCCACCTGCGTCCAGGTCCGGCCGTCTGTACCCACCTCCACGATGCAGATGCCGGCGGCATACCACCCGATCTGCGGCTCGATGGTGGCGCCGGTCATCGCCAGGCCGCCGATCTCATGGCGGTAGATGACCTCCGCGCCGGGGAAGAACACCCAGCGGTGGGAGTTGAAGTGCGCGGTGTGGGAGTGCAGCGGCCGGCTGTAGTTGCCCGTGTAGCCGCCCAGCGGCGCGGTGAAGCTGTAGCTGCTCCCGTCAACGGTCTCGCCCTGGCCAAGCTCCAGCGCCCCCCGCCGAACCGGCAGCGGCGTGACGGGCAGCAGCGACACGTCGTCGAAGAAGATGGTGCCGTCCGCGTGCCACTGCCCGACACGGATGTAGGCTTCCTCGGCCTCGCGGGGCACCACGAAGACATGCCGACCCTCCGCCCACTCCTCCCCCGGCCTCCGGTCCATGTTCGCGAAGCTGGGACCGGTGATGGCCAGCCCCCCGAGAGCCTCGGGGGCGCGGCGCATCCAGGTGCTGAACTCGTAGGTTGCGCCCGGCTCCAGGCCGGGGTCCTCCGCCCGCCAGTGGGAAGTGTCGGAGCCGCTCCCGGT
>JBNGDZ010000324.1:0-5964 GCA_049975765.1 Armatimonadota bacterium | reverse complement strand
ACGCCCTGCAGGCCCTCCGTCACTCGGGCGGCATCTCGTCCGGGCTGGCCCGGAGTGCACGCGGGTGGCTCCTGGAACAGCAGCACTCGCAGGTGCATCCCTTCACCGGCGCCGCGCCGGGCGGGTGGGCCTGGACACACCTGCCGGGGGGAGTGCCCGACGCGGACGACACCGCGGGCGCGGTGCTCCTGATGGCTGCGATGGGCGAGCGGCAGGCCGCAATGACCGGGGCATTCTGGCTCGTGGGGCTTCACAATCCCGATGGCGGTTGGCCCACCTTCTGCCAGGGGTGGGGGCGGCTGCCCTTCGACCGCAGCTCCCCGGACATCACGGGACACGTCCTGCGGGCCCACAACGCCGTGCGCACCATGGTCAGGACCGGCGAGGACCCCAGGGCAGGCCTGATCGACGCCAACCTGAGAGGAATCAGCCAGCAGGGCTTCCGCTACCTGGAGGCCACGCAGCGCGAGGACGGCTCGTGGGTGCCGCTGTGGTTCGGCAACCAGGTGGTCACCGGCCAGCGCAACCCCGTCTTCGGGACCGCGCGGGTGCTGGCGGCGTGGGGCGACTGCGGGCGGGCTCACGAGGAGCCTGCCCGGCGTGGTGTGCGGTATCTGCTGCGCGCTCAGAACGAGGATGGCGGCTGGGGCGGCGCAGCGGGGGTGACCGGCAGCGTGGAGGAGACCGCGGCGGCGGTCAGCGCGCTGACGCGCTTCGCCGACACCCGCGACGTCCAGCCCGCCCTGGAGAGCGGCGTGACGTATCTGCTGCAGCGGGTGAAGGACGGGTCGTGGACGGAGCCGGCGCCCATCGGCCTCTACTTCGCCAGCCTGTGGTATACTGAGGACCTCTACCCGGTGGCCTGGACGGTGGAGGCGCTGGGGCGCGCACGCCAGGCGCTTTCGGCAACCGTGTGACTGCCGGGCGGAGAACCTTCGGTGGCAGTCCGGTGTCAATAGGCGCAAGGAGTGGATCTGACCGAGCAAGGGCGCCGCGAGACGGCGCCCGCATTATGGTGGGAGGATGATGGGGATGGCGCACGGACGGATCTCGGCCCTTGCAGGCCCGCTCCAGGTGCTCCTGGGGCTTGTCGTCGCGGTGACCGTGGTGCCTGCGGCCGCAGACGATTACGTCGGCTGGCGCACGGACGGGACGGGGGAGTACCCTGACGCGAACCCGGTGACCACCTGGTCGCCGGAGGAGAACGTGCTGTGGGCCACCGATATGCCGGGCAAGTCCAACTCACTGCCGACGATCGTCGGCGACAGGCTGTTTGTCTGCTCGGAGCCGACGCTGCTGGTGTGCGTTGACGTGGACACCGGTGTGATCCGGTGGCAGGCCTCCAACGAGCCCGCGGACATCGCCCCGGCGGATGAGGTCGCGGACCTGGAGGAGAAGACACAGCAGTTCAATCGGCTTCGGGGAGAGCTGGGGAAGGTCAACAATCAGCTCCGCAAGGTGAAGCAGCAGCTTCAGGACGATCAGGACAACGAGGACTTGAAGACGCAGTTCAGTGAGCTGCGCGAGAAGCAGCAGCAGCTTCAGGCGCAGATCAAGCCTCTCGAGCAGACCTGGTACGTGCGCTCCCCCGCACACGGCTACAACGGCTACAGCACCCCGACGCCCATCGGCGACGGCCAGCACGTCTGGGTGCTCTACGGCAACGGGATCGCCGCCTGCTATGACATGGAGGGCAACCGCGTATGGGGGCGGTTCATCGAGAAGCACCCCCACGACTACGGGCTCGCCACCACGCCCGTGATGGCGGATGGGAAGCTGGTGGTGCACATCAACCAACTCCGAGCACTCGATCCCATGACCGGGGAGCAGATATGGGCGCAGCCGGAGGCCGCCTGGGGCTGGGGCACGCCGTGGGTGCAGGAGATCGGCGGAGAGGCGCTGATCTTCACCTGTAAGGGCGATGCGGTGCGTGCCGAGAACGGGGAGATCATCGCCACCGGCCTGGGCAAGCTGGAGTGGGGCTCGCAGCCCATCGTGGAGGACGGCGTGCTCTACTACATCGACAACCAGGGCGGTGAGGCCATCAGCCGCGCCTACCGCCTGCCCGAGAGCGCCGAAAGCCCCTTCGAGCCCGAGCTGCTGTGGGAGGCAGAGCCGCACAAGGAGCGCTACTACGCCTCCCCGATCGTCGAGGATGGCCTGATCTACGCCATCACCCGCTACAACGCTCTCTCCTGCCTCGACGCAGAGACCGGCGAGATCGTCTACGAGCAGGACCTGCAGATGGGGAAGGGCGACGTCTTTGCAAGCCTGGTGCTGGCTGGCGGCCTGCTCTCCGCCACGCACGAGAACGGCACCACCGTGGTCTTCAAGCCCGGCCGCGAGTTCGTGGAGGTCGCCCGCAACCAGCTCGGCGACACGGTCCGCAGCACCCCGGTCTTCCACGGAGATCGCATGTATGTACGCGGCTATGAGAAGCTGTGGTGCATTGGCCCCGGCGAGGGGTAGACTGACAGCGACGAGGTCACACCGGCGAGTGTCGAGGAGATCGGCCAATGACCGGGCAGCCCGTGCCCGCACCGGCAGCACCCGACGACACAAAGCGCGTCCCGCAGGCACCCGAGCTCCGGCGGCGGATTCGGGAGGCCGCCGCTGAGGTGGCCTGCGGCATGTCGCGGGACGCCGCCCCCTCGCGCGCCGCGCTCGCGGCGCTGGCCGAGCATCTGCTGCAGCAACTGGGCCTGCCCCGGCAGTTTCTCGGCTTCACCATGGTGTCCATCAGCAACGGCTTCTGGCGGGAGCAGTTCGAGGCCGTCCCGCCGGGCCGCCGGCTCCTGCTGCTGCCCAAGTGCCTGCGCGATCCCGACGCCTGCAGGGGGCACTTCGACTCCATCGGCCTGCACTGCGCCGGCTGCGGGGCCTGTGTCATCCACGGCCTGATCCCCCGCGCCCGCGAGCTGGGCTACGAAGTGATTGTGGCCGAGGGCACGTCCTCGGTGATCATGAAGGTGCTCGACGGCGAGGCCGACGCCATCCTCGGCGTGGCCTGCCTGGACTCGCTTGATGAGTCCTTCGAGCCGGTCTCCGACCTGGGCGTGCCGAATCAGGCCATCCCGCTGCTCCGCGACGGCTGCGAGCGCACGGAGACGGAGCCGGCGCTGATCCTGGAGCTGCTGGAGGCGGCGCGCCGGGACGCCTCCGCGGCCACGCGCAGCCCCGTCCCGCTGCTGCGGGAGGCCCGTCGGATCTTCGAGCCGCAGGCGCTGGACGCCAGCCTGCGTCCGCACGTCACGCCCGAGGCGCTGGAGCTCGACGCTGAGGGCCAGACCGCCGACCCGATGCTCGCGGTGGAGGCGCTCGGAATCGACTGGCTGCGCTGCGGAGGCAAGCGCCTGAGGCCGTTCGTGACGCTGGCGGCCTGGGCGCTGGGGACGCATGGGGTGGCGGCGCTGGCGCCCGACGCGCCCGCTGCCGAGCTGATCACCGACGCCGTGCGCGACCTCGGCGTGGCCATCGAGGCCCTGCACAAGGCCTCCCTGGTGCACGATGACATCGCCGACGGCGACGAGCTTCGCTACGGCCGCCCCACGCTGCATTGCTCCCACGGCGTCGGACCGGCAGTCAACGTCGGGGACTGGCTGGTGGGCCTCGGCTACCGGCTGATCGCCGCGCGCTCGAGCGACCTCGGTGCCGACGCGGTCGCGGACATCCTGGGGCGGCTCTCCCGCGCGCAGCTTGATCTGTGCCGCGGGCAGGGCGCGGAGCTGGAATGGATGCGCCGCCAGCCGGGCGCCCTGCGGCCCGTAGATGCCCTCTCCATCGGCGCCCTGAAGACCGCACCGGCCTTCGAGGTGGCGCTCTACGCCGGGCTGCGGGCCGCAGCCGTGGAATGCGATGAAACCCTCCTGAGCCGCTTCTCGACCTACCTCGGCGAGGCCTACCAGGTGCTCAACGATCTCGACGACTGGCGGCCGGACGGGGGGAACAAGGCCGCGCTGGGCCAGGACGTGCTCACCGGGAGGCCGACCATCCTGCGCGCCTTCGCCATCGAGGCCGGCGGCTGGGAGCGCCTCTCGCGGCTGTCGAACGAGGATAGCACCGAGCGCGTCGTGGCCCAGGTTCGGGCACTGTATGAGGAGCTTGCAGCCTTCGAGAAGGCCCGGATGCTGGCGGAGCGCCTGAAGATGAGGTGCCGGAAGCTGGCCGACGATGCACGCCCGGATGCCGTCGGCGAGCTGCTGCGCTTCCTGGTCAGGGCCATCCTCCGCGAGCGTCCCGCCACGCCGCCGGGGGCGTGAGCGTGGGCTATCTGGAGCTGCTCGACGGCATCCTGCGCAGCAGCGCTCACGCTCTGGGTGAGGGGCTCATCGACGCGCAGGCGGCGTGGATCGAGGCTCAGGAGGCGCCCGGCGGCGGCTTTGCCGGCCGCCAGGGTCGGGCGGACCTCTACTACACGGACTTCGCGCTCAGAGCGCTGGACCTGGTCGCGCCGCAGTCTACGGCATTCGAGACCACGGCGAAGCGCTTCCTGGGCGAGCCTTTCCCGGGTATCCACAGCCTCCTGGATGCCTTCAGCATGCTCAGCGTCGACCGGCTCCTGCGCCGCCGCTCACTCGTCGCGCGGATCGACCGCGGCCACCTCGCGGAGGTGGTCGCCCGCCAGTCGCTGCCCGGTGGCGGGTTCGCGTCGGCCTCCGGCGAGCTGAGCGCCTACTCCACCTTCCTTGGATCGCTGTGCCTGCAGATGCTGGGTGAGGTGGCGCCGGAGGTGCCGGATCCCTCGGCCGCGGTGCAGGCGCTGGAGCGGCCGTCCGGCGGCTTCGCCGAGCGCGCCGACTCAGACCGCGCCCAGACCAACGCCACCGCCGCGGTCGCCGCTGTGCTGCTGATACGCGGCGTCCTGGAGACCGGGGCGGCCCGGGGCGCTGCCGAATTCGTCTCCATCATGCAGGCCGAGGACGGCGGCATCCGAGCCCACGCCGACGCGCCGGGGGGCGATCTGCTCTCCAGCTTCACCGGCCTGCTGACGCTGGTCATGCTGGGCTCCCCGGCGGCGCTGGACCTGCCCGCCCTGGCCCGGTTCGTGCGCTCGGCGGCCGGGCCGCAGGGAGGCTTTGGTGCCTCGCCCTCGGACGCGGGCGCTGACGTGGAGTACACCTACTACGGCATCGCCTCGCTGGCCCTGATGCGGTCGATGCTGGAGAGCGGAAGCTGATGCGCATCGTGCACCTGGCCGCCGGCGCCGCGAGCATGTACTGCGGCGCGTGCGCGCGCGATGTGACCGTGGCACGCGCAATGATGGCTCGCGGTCATGAGATGCAGATCGTGCCGCTCTACACGCCGCTGCGCATCGAGGGCGACGCGGCGGTGCCCGTTACCGATGTGCACCTGGGCGCCATGAACGCCTACCTGCAGCAGCTCTCGGGCATCTTCGCGCACCTCCCGCGCTTCGTCTCATCTGTGCTCGATCACCCCGCCCTGCTGAGCTTCCTGTCGCGCTTCGCGGTCAGCACCAAGGCCTCGCAGCTTGGCCCCATGACCGTCTCGGTGCTGGCCGGCGCGGAG
The DNA here is from genome assembly GCA_049975765.1 of Armatimonadota bacterium. Classification (GTDB taxonomy): domain Bacteria; phylum Armatimonadota; class Zipacnadia; order Zipacnadales; family UBA5352; genus JAYENL01. The sequence goes on along the minus strand of JBNGDZ010000324.1, from coordinate 438 downwards.
GGGAGGCAGCGGACTCAGCTCGCCCGCCTGGTGGAGTTCCTCGAGACGCAGGCACGCCCCGACATCGTGACCATCACGAACTCGATGCTCTCGGGGATAGCGCCTGAGGTCAAGCGCGGCCTCGGCATCCCGGTGCTCTGCGAGGTCAAGGGCGAGGACGGCTTCATTGAGGGCATCCCCGAGCCATACCGATCGCAGGCGATAGATCTGATTCGTCGCAACGCGGGGTCGGTGGACCGCTTCATCGCGCCGAGCCACGCATACGCGAAGCAGATGACCCGGTTCCTGGACGTGGAGCCGGAGCGCCTCGCCGTCGTGCGCACGGCCGTGGACGCTCAGCCGCTGCGGCGCTCCGGGCCGCGCGTACATGACCCCTTCACCGTCGGATACCTCTCGGTGATCGCGCCACGGAAGGGCCTGCACGTGCTGGTGGAGGCC
>JBNGDZ010000323.1:0-5968 GCA_049975765.1 Armatimonadota bacterium | reverse complement strand
ACGGAGGATCTGGTGGAGTTGATCGAGCTGCGCGGGCGGGAGTGGATGTTCTACCACGCCTTCCCCATCGACGTGGGCCTGGTGCGCGGCACCACCGCCGACGAGAACGGCAACATCACCATGGAGCACGAGGCCCTCTTCGGCGAGATGCTCGCCATCGCGCAGGCGGCGCGCAACTCCGGCGGGCTTGTGCTGGCGCAGGTGGAGCGGATCGCGGCGGCCGGGACACTCGACCCCCAGCAGGTGCGCATACCGGGAATCCTCGTGGACGCCATCGTGCTGGCGGAGCCCGGACAGCATCAGCAGACCTTCAGTGAGGACTACAACCCCGCCTACTGTGGCGATGTGCGCGTGCCCTTCGAGGCCATCCCCCCGCTGCCCATGGATCAGCGCAAGATCATCGCCCGTCGCGCCGCGCTGGAGCTGAGCAGTGGAGCGGTCATCAACCTGGGGATCGGCATGCCGGAGGGCGTCGCCGCGGTGGCGAACGAGGAGGGCATCGCCTCGGCCCTGAACCAGACGGTGGAGGCCGGCCCCATCGGCGGGGTCCCGGCGGGAGGGCTCTCCTTCGGCGCCGCGGCCAACCCGGAGGCCATCATCGACCAGCCGGCCCAGTTCGACTTCTATGACGGCGGCGGCCTGGACCTTGCCTTCCTCGGGATGGCGCAGGCGGACGCGGCGGGCAACGTCAACGTCAGCAGGTTTGGGCCACGAGTCGCGGGCTGCGGTGGCTTCATCAACATCACGCAGACCGCCGACACGGTCGTGTTCTGCGGCACCTTCACGGCCGGCGGGCTGGAGGTGGCCATCCAGGACGCCACGCTGCGCATCCTCCAGGAGGGCAGGCACCGCAAGTTCATCGAGCAGGTCGAGCACGTCACCTTCTCGGGCCAATACGCCGCCGAGAAGGGCCAGCGCGTGATGTACGTCACGGAGCGCGCCGTCTTCGAGCTCGTTGATGGAGGGCTGACGTTGACGGAGATCGCGCCTGGCGCCGACATCGAGAGCGACGTGCTCGGCCAGATGGACTTCGCGCCGACCGTGTCTTCCCGCCTGAGGGAGATGGACTCGCGGATCTTCCGGGAGACACCCATGGGCCTGAGTGTCTAAGGCCCGGGCAGGGCAAGAGCGAGCCGTTCCATGCCCATGATGCCCTTGGGGCACTGCTCGAAGAGGCCTGCCGGGGCGGGCGTGGCGAGCGGCAACTCGGAACCGAACAGGATCGGAGGGCCTGCATGTTGCCGAGCCTGCGCAAGAGGCCGCACAGCAGCGTTCTGACCGCTGTGCTACTCAGTCTGAGCCTGGCTACGACGGCTCTGGCGGCCGACTGGCCGATGTGGCGCTGCGACGCCGCTCGCAGCGCGGCCACCGAGCAGGAGCTGAGCTCCGACCTGCACCTGCAGTGGGTCCGCCAGTTCCCGGCGCTGGAGCCCGCCTGGCCGGACGAGCCCCGTATGCGCTTCGACGCCTCCTATCAGCCCGTCGTGGTCGGCAAGACCATCTTCGTGGCGTCGCCCCGGTCCGACACTCTCGTCGCCCTTGACACCGACACCGGCGCGGCGAGGTGGCACTTCTTCGCCGACGGGCCGATCCGCTTCGCGCCCATGGCCTGGCGCGAGCGGGTCTACTTCTCCTGCGATGATGGCTGCCTCTACTGCCTCAGTGCGCAGGACGGCACGCTGCTGTGGCGGTTCCAGGCGGCGCCGGCGGGCCGAAAGGTCCTCGGCAACGGTCGCCTGATCTCAAGCTGGCCGGCGCGTGGCGCGCCGGTGATCGTGGACGACACCGTCTACTTCGCCGCCGGCATCTGGCCCTTCATGGGCATCTTCATCCACGCGCTCGACGCACAGACCGGCGATGTCGTCTGGGTCAACGACGCCACCGGCTCGGTCTTCATGCCCCAGCCGCACGGCGGGGCACTGGCCTTCGCAGGGGTCGCTCCCCAGGGCTACATGGTGGCGGCGGGCGAGCGGCTCATCGTCCCCAACGGTCGTGCCGTCCCGGCCGTGTTCGATCGCCACACCGGGGAGATGCTTTACTTCCATCTGGCCGAGAATAAGGACCAGGGCAACTTCGCGGCCTCGGCCACAGATGGGCTCTTCTTCAACAGCGGTCGCGTCTTCGGGCTCGAGACCGGCACGCCTTCGGGCTTCCTACCGCCTGACCCCATCCCGACCGAGGAGGCAATCTACGCGGCCGCTGATGGCTCCATCGTCGCCTACGACCCGGGGACGGCCCACGTGGCGACCTGGACGGTCGACGACGGTCGGGAGGTCTCTCGCCTGACCGTGGACACCCTGTGGCAGGCGCCCGCCGATGTGGACAGACTCTGGTTGAAGGCCGGATCCCTTCTGCTCGCCAGTGCCGGCCAGACCGTGAAGGCCCTCTCACTGGGCGAGGGCGGGCTGTCCGCGGAGCCGGTCTGGCAGGCTGATCTTTCGGCGACGCCCTCGGCAATGGCCGCCGCCGACGGGAAGCTCTTCGTGGTCACGCTGGACGGCGCGATTCGATGCTACGGCGCCGGGGAGGGTCAGCCGCTGACGCATGACTTCCAGCCGGAGGCCGTGGAGGCCGCACCTGCGGCGGTCGCGCGGGCCGGCGAGATCATCCGCCTTACCGGCGCCACGGCGGGCTACTGCCTCTGCCTGGGCCTGCAGGACGGGGACCTCATCGCCGAGCTGGCGCGGCAGTCGGACCTGCACATCATCGGCGTTGACCCGCGAGCCGACAGGATCGCGCGCCTGCGCGAGCGCTTCGACGCCGCAGGGCTCTACGGGTCGCGCATCGCCCTGCTCCCCGGTCAGGTGCAGGATGTGGGCCTGCCACCATATCTCGCGAGCCTGATCGTCTCCGAGGACGCGTCCGTGCTCGGGCTACCTGGGGGGCGCCCTCGCCTTTCCAGTATCTTCCGCTCCCTGCGGCCCTACGGGGGCACCGCCTGCCTGGTCATCGGTGACGCGCAGCACCAGAGCGTCGCAGGCTCGGTCGCAGCATCGGATCTTCCCGGCGCGGAGGTGGCGCGCGCGGGCGAGCTCACGATGCTCACTCGCCGGGGGCGGCTGCCCGGCTCCGACGACTGGACGCATCAGTACGCGAATGTCGCCAATACGGGCGTCTCAAGAGACTCTCTCGTGAAGGCGCCGCTGGGGTTGCTGTGGTTCGGCGGATCCTCGAACGTGGACATCCTCCCCCGCCACGGGCACGGCCCGCCGGAGCAGGTCATCGGCGGCCGCCTCTTTATCGAGGGCCCGGACTCGCTGCGCGCCAACGACGTCTACACCGGCCGCGTCATCTGGCGGCGGGAGCTGCCGGGCTTCGGTGCAGCCTACGACTACACCGGCCACCAGCCCGGCGCCAACGCCCTGGGGAGCAACTATGCCTCCGCCGCCGACGGCATCTACGTGGCCTACGGCGACCGCTGCCTCCGTCTGGATCCCGCAACCGGCGAGACGCTCACGGAGCTGGCTCTGCCACCGGGTGAGAATGGAGGCGGCCCACAGCGGTGGGGCTACATCGGTATCTGCGAGGACCTTCTGATCGCCGGCGCCAGCCCGGTCATATTCGAGGGCGACGAGCCGCCGGGGCGGGATGAGAACTGGGACGCCACCTCCAGCAGGCAGATCGTGGTGATGGATCGGCACACGGGCGAAGTGCTGTGGACCCATGACTCCACGTACTGCTTCAGGCACAACGCCATATGTGCGGGAGCAGGCAGGCTGTTCTGCATCGACCGGCTGCCGGATGCCATCGTGGCGAGGATGAAGCGACGGGGCGAGGAGCTGACGACGGCGCCGCGGCTGGCCGCCCTGGACCTGCGCACCGGCGAGGTGCTGTGGAGCACGACCAGGGATGTGTTCGGCACCTTCCTGTCCTACTCGGCCGAACACGACCTGCTGCTGCAGAGCGGGAGGCCGTCACGCGACATGCTGCCCGACGAGCCCGGCGACCGCATGATCGCGTACCGCGGTCGGGACGGCAGCGTGGTGTGGGACGCTCACCACGAGTACGGCGGGCCGCCCCTGCTGCACGGTGATACTATCATCACGCAGGGCCAGGCGTTCAGTCTGCTGGACGGCCGGCCGAGGATGCGGCGCAACCCCCTCACCGGCGCCGAGACCCCCTGGCGCTTCGAGCGCTTCTACGGATGCAACACCGCCATCGCCAGCGAGCACCTGCTCACCTTCCGCTCGGGCGCCGCGGGATTCTTCGACCTGGCCCGTGACGGGGGCACCGGCAACATGGGCGGGTTCAAGTCCGGCTGCACCTCGAACCTGGTGGTCGCTAACGGGGTCCTTAACGCGCCGGACTACACCCGCACCTGCACCTGTAGCTATCAGAACCAGACCTCCCTGGGGCTGGTGCACATGCCTGAGGCGGAGATGTGGACATTCAACAACCTCACCCTCGGCGACCGGCCCATCGCGCGGCTGGGGCTGAACCTGGGCGCGCCAGGCGATCGACGGGCCGACGACGGCACGCTGTGGCTGGAGTACCCCGCGGTCGGCGGGCCATCCCCGGAGCTTCCCGTGGGCGTGAGCCCGGAGCAGGCGCGCTGGTTCCGGCGACACTCATCGGCTCTGCAGGGCGGAGGATACCGGTGGGTGGGCGCCTCCGGAGCCGAGGGTCTGGCCCGTCTGAGCATCACACTGCTCCCCGGCGACGCCGCGCCGCGCCCGTATGCCGTCACACTCTACTTCGCTGAGCCCGAGGAGGTGGCGGCCGGGGAGCGAGTCTTCACCGTCGCACTGCAGGGACGGACGGTCCTGCGGGATTTCGACATCGTGGCGGCGGCCGGCGGCCCTGGGCGCGTCGTCACGAGGCGATTCACGGGCGTCGAGGTGGCGGATGATCTGACCGTGGACCTGGCACCGACCCAGCCCGACGCATCCCGTGGCCCGGTACTGTGCGGCGTCGAGGTCGCCACCTCGCCGGAATAGCTCGGCGAGGGGAAGCGCCCTGAGCCGGGGTGGAACCTTCGCGGCCAGGCGCACCCCGCGATCACATCTCCCGGAGCGCTTTGGCGACGCGGACAGCCTCGGTATCCTCCCCGGCCTTCCCCGACATCGCCTCCGCGATCTCCGCCAGCTCCTCACAGTGGGCGGCCGCCCTCTCGGTGTCGAGGCGTCGCGGCGTCGCTCCCGCAAGGCGCGTGAAGTTCTCACGGTAGATCCTCGCCAGCACCTCGTCCGGCAGCGACATCCCCCGGATCACGCCATCCTCGGGCGGCCCCAGAAGGAAGTCGGCCTCCGGCGGCACCCGGAACTCGTCGTCGCTCTCAAGCCAGCGGTAGACAATGCCGGCTCGGGCCCTGGCCTCGGGGACGCTCAGGCTGCTGCTGAGGTCGGTGCCGAACACGATCCTGTCGGCGTAGCGTGTGAAGAACTCCCGTCCGGCGTCCGGGTCGCGGGAGATGTTGTAGAGCATCTCCACCCCGGGGGCCAGGTCGAAGCACACTGTGGGGTGGTCGTCGAGGAACCGGCCGGCGCGCTGCAGGTCCGCCGACAGGAAGTAGAAATGGGCGAAGATGACCGTGAGCGCGGGGTGCCGCTGCAGAACCTCATCCACCTCGGCGTAGAGATCCTCCTTCTGCACATCCTCAGGCCCGTAGCCCCAGTTGCGCTCCTTCGCCCAGCCGGGGATGGCGTCGGGGTCCCAGAACTCCTCCGGATCATTCACATGCCAGACGATGGGAGTGCCCAGCTCCTGCACGCGAGCCCAGTACTCGGCGAAGTAGCGGTCGGTCACGGGGATGTCCATCCGCTGCCTCGAGGTCGGCTTGCCCTCGATCATCTTGATGCCGTCACAGCCGATGGCCGCCAGGATTCCCACCTGCTCGGCGATACTGGGGGCGGACACCTGGCCGCCGGAGAGCTGTCGCGCATGGTTCAGGCCGCCGAAGACAAAGAACCGGTCAGGGCCGCGGGCCTTCATGTACAGCGCGGCCGGTAGGCCCGCGCCGGCCTCCGGA
>JBNGDZ010000322.1:0-5972 GCA_049975765.1 Armatimonadota bacterium | reverse complement strand
CTGTGCGGTCGCTCTGAGGCGCTGCGGCCGCGACCTCGGGCGAGCTACTTGAGCCGGTCGAGAGCCTTGTCCGCCTCCGCGATGCGATCCGGAGACGCGCCGAGCTCCTTGACCGTCTGGAACTGCTCGATGGCCTCGTCGGTATTGCCCATCTCCGCGAGGATCCAGGCCAGACCCCAGTGCGCGTCCACGTTCGAGGCATCGGCAGCGATGGCGGCCTCGAACTTCTCGCGCGCGGCGGTGTAGTTGCCCTGGTGCTTGAGGGTCATACCCTCCTTCACCAGCGCGGCGGCGCCGTCGCCCGCAGCGGGCCCGGCGCCCTCGCCCGGCATGCCTGGGCCCATTCCCGGACCTGCGCCCTCACCGGGCATACCTCCCATGCCGCCCTCCGGGCCGGCCGGGGGTGCGCCACCTGGCGGTCCACCCGCTGCCGGTGGGCCGCCCATCTCACCGGGAGGGCCACCCATCTCGCCGGGCATGCCGCCGGGGACCTCGCCACCGGGGACCTCACCGCCCTCCTCGGCAGCCTCTTCACCGCCTCCGCCAAACAGGCAGCCCTGCAGGCCGAAGACCAGAAGCATCCCCAGAATCGCCAGCACGATCAGCACCGAACTTCGCGGCCTCATTGTCCTCTCGCTCCCTTTTTCGTCATGACCGCGCAACAGCGCGGCCCTTCTGAGCCGCCCGTATTGGAGCCGTCGGGCTCCGGCGGCCCTGATCCGCGTGTCTCCAGGCGCCAGCCTCGCCTCCCTGCTCGGAGCGAGCCGGCGTCCCCTCCGTGAGCCCGTGAGGAGACGTGCGCCATGGCTTCTCCACTTCCCCACAGGTCCCGCGTGCACCTGTTGGGTGACTTCGTGAAAGGTATTCCCGGCCGGCGGCGAATCGCCTCCCGCCGGTCTCTTGCGCCATTCACGTCCTTTGAAACCTGCGGTCGATCTCCTCGCGCGAAACACTCACGATGATAGGGTCGCCATGAGGGCAGACGGCCGGCGTCGGGCTGGCGTTGAGGGCCTCGATGAGCTCGTGCACCTCGCGGTCGGTGAGGGCCTGCCCGGCCTTCACGGCGGCGTGGCAGGCGACGGTGGCGACGAGATGCTCGCGTGCCTGTGCGCCGGCGCTGCCGCCCTCGGCCAGCTCCTCCACGATGCCCCGCAGCACCTCCTCCACGGCCCCGTCCGCCAGCGAGGCCGGGACGGACCGCACGATGTAGTCCCCGCCGCCGAACGGCTCCACCTGAAAGCCCAGTTCGTCGAGAGCCTCACGGTGCTCCTCGATGACGGCCCGCTCCGCGTCGGTCAGCTCCAGGGTCAGCGGCAGCACCAGCATCTGCCGACGCACCTCGCCTCGCTGGCCCGAGAGCCTATCGGCGATGACGCGCTCGGCGGCCCGGTGCTGGTCCACCAGGAGCAGGTCCTCGCCGGCGCGGCAGGCGATGTAGGTGGCGGCCACCTGGCCCAGCGGCTCCAGCCGATCCGCGGGCGCGAGGCGGCCCTCGCGGTCCTCCGCAGGCTGGAAGACGGCCTCGGTGGCCGGCTCGTCACCGTGGACCTCCACGCCCACATCGCGCTCATCCACCTGCTCGGCGAAGGGGTTCACGCGCAGCCGTCGCGCGCGCATCCGCGCGGCCGCGTCGGGGCCCTCCCACCGCCCGGCCCGATTCGCAGCCGCCTCCCGTGGCCCCATGGACTGTGGCCGGAGGCCCGCTCGCTGCAGGGCCTCCTCCACCGCCTGCTGCGCGAGGTTGTGGACCTCGGCGCGGTTGCGGAAGCGCACCTCGATCTTGGTGGGATGCACGTTGGGGTCCACGAGCTGAGGGGGCACGTCGAGCCGCAGCACGCACATGGGGTGCTTGCCCGACGGCAGTAGGATGCCGTAGGCCTCGGAGATGGCGTGGCCCACCGCGGGGCTGCGCACGTAGCGGCGGTTGACGATGAAGACCTGGTGCTTGCGGGAGGTGCGCGTCAGGTCCGGGCGGCTCACCAGGCCGGTGATGCGGATGGCCCCGGTGTCCATCTCCACCGGCACCATCTGCCGGGCGACGTTGGAGCCGTAGACCTGGGCGACCGTGGCCCGCAGGTCATCTCGCCCCGGCGAGGTCAGCAGTACAGTGCCATCATGCACCACCTTCAGGGCCACGTCCGGCCGGGCCAGCGCCAGCCACGAGACCCAGTCGGTGCAGTGCCCGCGCTCGGTGGCGGTGGTACGCAGGAACTTGCGCCGGGCGGGGGTGTTGTAGAAGAGGTTCGCCACCTCCACGGTGGTCCCGGGCGGGCAGCCGGCGGTTCGCGCGTCGGTGATCTCCCCGCCCTCGACGGTCAGCGTGGTCCCCTCCTCCGCGTCAGGTGGGCGGGTGGTGATGCGCATCTGTGAGACGGATGCGATGCTGGGCAGCGCCTCGCCGCGAAAGCCCATGGTGTCGATGCGCTCCAGGTCCTCCGGGTCCCGGATCTTGGACGTGGCGAAGCGCTGGACCGCCAGGGCGGCGTCCTCGGCATCCATGCCGCAGCCATCATCGGTGACGCGGATGAGCCGCTTGCCTCCCTCCTCCAGCACCACCTCCACGCGGGAGGCGCCGGCGTCGAGGGCGTTCTCAACCACCTCCTTCACCACGCTGGCCGGCCGCTCCACCACCTCTCCGGCGGCGATGCGGTTGGCCATCTGTTCACTCAACACGCGGATGCTGCCCATGATCGGCCTGGCCATTCCCTGTCGCGTCCGGGATGGATGCAGCGGCGACGCACGCACCTTCGTGTCCGTGCCGGCAGAGTCCTGCCCGGTGAAGGTGAACGCGATGGCGGCGGCGCATATGTGAATGAGCAGTCCGACCGATCGAACTCACCCGGAGGCGAGGGCATCATGGCATACGTCGGCCTGGTATCCGCACTCACATGCGCGTGCTGGGGCGATCTGCCCGACGAGATCGTCTGCGAGGGTCAGTACCCCGGTCATCTGCAGGGGCTCGCAGGCAACGGCGTGGACACGCTCTACTGGAGCTTCACCACGGTCCTGGTGAAGACCGACATCGAAGGCCAGGTGCTGGCGAAGGCCGAGGTGCCGTACCATCACGGCGACCTGTGCCTGGTGAAGGACAGGCTCTACGTCGCCTGGTCGGACACTTTCAACAAGCCCGGCGCGGACTCGCATGTCTACATCTACGATGCCGACGACCTGTCGCTGCTCGACACCGTGGCCGTGCCCGAGGTTACCTTCGGCGCGGGGGGGATGGACCACCATAAGGGCCATTTCTTCATCATCGGCGGCCTGCCGGAGGGATACGAGGAGAACTACGTCTACGAGTATACCGCCGACTTCGAGCACGTGCAGACACACACCATCCCCAGCGGGTACACCAACCTCGGAATCCAGACCGCGTGCTGCCACGATGGCTTCTGGTGGTTCGGCTGCTACACGGTCGAGGGCGAGAAGGGCCTGCTCAAGACCGACCTCGAGATGAACCTGGTGGGCATCTACGACATATCGCCGTCCATCGGACTCGTCGGCTGGGGTGAGGGCCACCTGCTGATGGCCAGGCACTTCGGCGAGAAGTGGCAGGCGAAGGCGGTACCGGTCGTGCCTGACGACGACCTGGGCCTCGTGCCCTATTCCGGCGAGTAACCTGTCGCGCGCGCCGTCACTCGGGCAGCGACACGTCCGGGAACGCGAAGACCTCGATGGTCTCGTCGAGCGGCTGGCTCTCGCCGTTGGGGACGCCCCGGAATCCGTACTCGTGGAAGCCTGCGGCCGCCGCGCGCACCCACTCCAGGTCGGTCTCGATCAGATCGGTGGCCAGGGCGTCGCCGGCCCCCTCCAGGTCGGGCATGACGTAGGCCGCGTAGATGGTCGAGAGGTACCAGTCCTCCGGCAGGTTGACCAGCCGCAGGCGCAGCTCTCCGTCCCGGATGTAGCGGGCGCTCTCCAGGCCGCCGATGACGAAGGCCGCGTTGCGCCGGTTGGCGGTGCGCGCGGCCTCATCGACCAGCGCGGCCACGGTCTCGTATCGGCCATCGGGCCCCTGCAGGCGCAGCTCGTGCTCGGGCGTGCCGTCCTCGCCGTCGATATCGTTGGCATACAGCCAGACGGCGAAGCGCTCCGGCGGCGGGCCGGGCTGAGGCTCACGCCCCTGGCGCTCGAGCCACCGGCGCTTGGTCAGCGGCCCCGCCTCCTCGGCCACGAAGGGGAGGCACGCGGAGACGGCCCCGGACGCGTCCAGGAAGCGCGTGATGTAGTTGTTGCTGCCGCTGCCGAAGCAGTTCGTATCAGCATGCTGCTGCAGGTAGGCCTCGACCGCCTCCGCGGCCGCCAGCAGCTCGCCAGGGACGTCATCGGTGCGTGACCAGCGCGAGTCCGCCATCGTCCGGGCCTCGGCCATCACCAGGTCCATGTAGCGCATGGCGATGTCCACGTAGCCGAGCACCACCTCGGCCAGCTCAATGCGGTCGCGAACGTCGTCGGTCCGGGCCATGCCGCGCGCCTGATCCAGGCGCGCGCCCTGGGCGTCGATGAGCTCCCGCGTGAAGATCAGCGGCAGCTCGGCATACTCCGCCGAGAGGTGGACGTCGGCCCCCACGGCCGCCCGCTCGTAGGCCTCCCAGTAGTCGCGCATCGGCTCCCAGGCGGCCCCGTACATCTTCCGGTAGTAGTCCTCCACCAGCGCATCCACGTCCAGGTCGGCGTCCCACAGCAGCTTGCTGGCGACGTAGTAGTTGAGCCCGATGGTCCACCAGTTGCGGGTGTACTGGGTGAAGATGCCGAAGAGGCCCTGGTCGCGCAGCCACGGGATGTCCTGGCGCATGGAGTGGATGATGGGGAAGGGAAGCTGCAGGGCGGCGACCTTGTAGTAGTACTCGTAGAGACACAGGTTGGCGTAGATCTCGCCCCAGCCCTCCAGCGACTGGCGGAAGTCTCGGTTGATCGCGCAGTCGGGGTCGGTTATGGCGTGGTTGTGACACCATCCGTGGCAGAGCTGGCCGAGGCAGTTGTCCGGGACGCTCAGGGCATCATCCAGCGGCGTGAGCAGGTATGAGGCGTAGATGCCGGTCTTCACGAGCGCGTCGGGATGCGTCTCGGCCAGCCGCCCGGCGCACTCGGCATAGTGGAGCGTCATGCGGCGCGAGAGCGTGCGGTGCTTCTCCCAGTCGGCGCTCGCCCAGCCGGAGTTGACATCATCGACCGAGTACCTGGTCTGCTCGTCCAGGGCGCGGCACTCGGCGCACTCGCAGAAGCCATTACCGTCGTTGGGGAAGAGCGTGATGATGTCCAGGTCCGGATCGGCGTCGAGGGTCCGCCGCATCGCCTCCACCACGGCGGTGGTGACCTCCGGATTGCTGGTGCAGAGCTGATTCCGGTGAACGCCCTCGAACTGCCCGCGGCGCCCCCCCACCAGCGCGAACCACTCCGGGTGCTCGGCGTGATGCTCGCCAGGGGGCACGAACCGCCGCCAGGTGTGCGCGGAGGCGAAGACCTTCAGGCCCAGGCTCCCGTCGGGAAGCGCCACGTTCTGGCGGTTATGCAGCGCCCACTCTCCCCGGCCGATCCAGCGCATCCGGAAGTCCGGCGCCTGCTCCTCGTCCATGCGCCCGATCTCGACCGCCGGCATCTGTGGGACGATCTCGCCCAAGGCGTCGGGGTTGAACCACCTCACGCCCAGCTTCTCCTCCAGGAAGGCGCACACCGCGTAGCAGGTTCCCAGGTCCCCGCCGCCCAGCAGCGCCAGGCCGCTCTCGTCCGCGACCATCAGCAGCCCCTCGTCGCCCAGCGCCCCGGCCCGATCCAGCAGGCCCCGCCGGCGGGCGAACTCCGTGCGGCCCACGTAGGCGGGGAAGCCCTGCAGGTCCTCGCCCTCGCCCAGGATGGGCAGCTCGCAGCCGGAGATGCGCAGGAGGTAGCGGTGCAGCTCCTCCGCCGCGGCGCGCTCGTGCGCGGTGGCCTCCGCAGGCACCACGATGCAGCCGGCGGGCTGCCCCGCGCGGACC
>JBNGDZ010000321.1:0-6006 GCA_049975765.1 Armatimonadota bacterium | reverse complement strand
ATATGAAAACGCACCCCGCAACGGCCGCCGGCAGGCCATCGCCGGCGGCCGGATGCTGCGCACCCTATGCTGGGCTCAGCGCCCCCTCGGCCTGCGCGCCCGGAAGTAGTGGCTCAGCCCCAGAGAGACGTACGAGCGGGAGCGGTCGGAGCTGTTATCGTTGAAGTACCGCAGGTAGACGCTCCAGCCCTTTACGACCTCGTAGGTGAGCATGCCGTCGAGCAGGTAGATGGACTCGTTCTCGTCGGCCCGATCCTTGGCCCACATCCAGTCGGCCTTCGTGCGCACCCGCCAGTCGCTGCCCAGGCGCTGGTCGTGCGTCCACGTGAAGTCCAGCAGCGGCGACCAGTCGTCATGCCGCCCCAGGTTCCGGCCCATGCCACCGAGCAGCTTCAGGTCACCGTCCCCGTAGTTGTGACGGGCACCGTACCCGAGGCCCAGGTCCACGTCCTCCCACATGTCATCACTGAACAGCAGCAGCCCCGCCGCCTGACTGAGGCCGTAGGTCCACTTGTCCACGCCGCCGAAGACGTAGGTGAACTCGGCGTCGAAGACGTTGCGGATATCGCCTCTCTGGAAGCGCTCCTCGGAGTACTCCCGATCGAGCTTGTCGATGAGCAGGTAGCCGTCGATGAAGTCGTCGCCCTTCAGAGCGTAGTGGGCGTTGCCGGTGAAGTAGACGCGCAGGTCATCATAGTCGTAGTACTCGTTGCTGCCCTTGGTGAGGCTCAACGAGATGCGCATGTTGTCCTTGATGAAGCCCCGCTCATCATAGGGCTCCTCTTCCTTCTCCTCATCGGCGACCTGCTGGTTCTGCTGAGCGAACGCCACGGAAGCGACAGCCGCCATGCCGACGATGGTCATCAGGGCAATCAGCCTACGCACGGTCTCTCCGCCTTCGCCATACTCATAGGTCCAAACGTCTCGTGAGTTCCACGCCGCGGCGGGCGGACCTTCCGATCCGAGACTCTCTTCGCGAGGCAGGTCCTGTCCCCCACCTATCCCAGCCGTGCCGCCACCAGCACCCACAGCAGCCAGGGCATGTAGACGGCAACGCCCATCACCAGCGCGATGCGCGGCTGGTTGCGGAAGTACTCCTCAAACTGACGCTCCAGCCACTTGCCTGATCCGAGCAGCTTCTCGCCGGTGGCGAGCCACTGGACGATGCTGAAAGGGAGGAGTACGAAGACGAGGCCCCACTCCCAGAAGATCAGATACACCAGCGGCAGTCCCGCAACGGCCTGAATGAAGTCGAGGGTCAGGGACTGCCCTCGGGTAGTGCCCATCATGGCGGCCACCAGGATGGCCCACGGCGCCGCCATCCACAGCGCCGAGCGGGAGATCTCACGGTAGTGCGGCAGCGCGCGCATCGGCCAGATCAAGAGAAGCACGCACAGCAGATACCAGCCGCCCAGCACCGCGCCCGGCGCCATCAGTTGCCTCCTTCGCACATCTGCCGGTCCACCGGGTCATTGAGCCGACGCTCTTACCGCGGTCTTGCTCGTCGCCGACCGACGTAGATGTACCCCTGCCCCTTGCGGGGCGTCGGGGGCAGAGGCTGCCCCTTCAGCCCGCGTCTGTAGATGCCTGTTCGATCCCCGTGGCGCGTCACCACCTCGTAGTCGCCGGCCTTTGGAGCCGGCTGCCCGGCGCGCAGCCTGTCGTCCACGGCTCTGCCTCCTGAAAGCAGTGAGATGATGCGCGCCGTCCCCGCAGACGGCACAACAGCGCATCCCTCCCCCAATCCGGCGGCCGCGTCATCCCCGTCCGTCTCACTGGTATCATCAGGCTGCATCTGTGCTGCGGTGGGGGTATCCCCTGGTGGCGACCTCTGGACGGCTTGCCCCCGACGCCGGGTTCACTCTCATCGCGACCCGGCTTCCTCGTCACAACCACGGCTGATAGGCCTCAGGCTCTCCCTCCAGCTCCAGCGTGATGACCGTGTCCCACGGGTCAGCGAAGGCCCTCGGGGGCAGGTCACGGATGAAGAGCCTATCGCCCTGCTGCTCGAAGGACAGCTCCTGCCCGGTGGCCAGAAGCGAGGCCGACCGGACACCGCTCTTCACCATCCCCACGATAAGCTCCTGCCCGACCCACTTGGCGACATGCAGGTACAGCGTGTCGCCCTTCACCGTCGGCAGCCCGAAGCACCCCCACTGGAAGGGCCCGCGCCTCGTCCCATAGATGGAGTCCCCGTTGGCCGCCATCCACTCGCCGATCTCGCGAAGCCGCAGAACAGCCTCCTCGGGGAAGCTCCCGTCGGCTCGCGGGCCGATGTTGAGCAGCAGGTTCCCGCCCAGGCCGGCGGTGCGCACCAGCGTGGCGATGAGGTCCTTGGTGGACTTCCACTGGTCATCCCCGGCGTGCCAGCCCCAGGAGCCGTTCATGGTCATGCAGGTCTCCCACGCGCGGTCCGGCGCTGAGGCGCGGACGTGCTGCTCCGGCGTGTCGAAGTCCTCCGGCACCCGAGAGCGGTCGTTGATGACGATGCCCGGCTGCAGCTCCCGGACCATGGCGTTCATCTCATCCGCGCGCCATCCCTCGCCGTCATAGAGCCCACCGCCGTCGTACCACATGATGTCCAGGCGCCCGTAGTTGCTGCACAGCTCTCTTACGAGACCGTGCGTGTAGTCCAGGAAGCGCTCGTGGCCCTCCCGGTCGCCATGGTGGCCCGCCTCGTAGTCGGGGTGGTGCCAGTCCTTGAGCGAGTAGTAGAAGCCCAGCTTCATCTCCGCCTCATGGCAGGCCTGGGCCAGCTCGCCGATGAGGTCGCGGCCGATGGTCTCCACCGTGTTGTAGTCATTCAGTTCGCTGCCGAACAGGCAGAAGCCGTCATGGTGCTTGGTGGTGCAGACCAGGTACCTCATCCCCGCATCCCGCGCCATGGCGACCCACTCGCGAGGGTCATAGGCGTCCGGGTTCCACGCCCGAGCGACCTGTTCGTACTCCTCGATGGGCCAGCGCTCGCGGTTCATCACCCACTCCCCGCGCGCGAGCTGGGAGTAGGCGCCCCAGTGGATGAACATGCCGAACTTCGCGTCCAACCACCACTGCAGGTGCGGGCTGGTCATGTCGCCGACGCGTGTCTCCATGCTCCGACCTCCGCTCCGGGGTGGCGACGAGCTGCGAGCGACGGGCGCTCAGCGACGGCGGACGACACGACAACGGGCGGGCCGGGACGGAGACCGGCCCCCCCAAACGCAACGGACTACGGCAACGGCGCGCCGTCAGCCGTTGGCTGGCAACCGGTGGCTGAGAGCTGACAGCTACTCGACGCCCATGGCCTTCAGGTTGTCGAAGCTGATCTTGAGGCTCTCGAAGGGGTCCCGCTGGCAGGTGTCCTGCTCCACGATATAGTACTCGGCCCCGATCTGCTCGCAGACCGCGAGGATGCCGTCCCAGTCGAGGTTCCCCTCGCCGACCTCAGCGTAGAGCTGCTCGCGTCCTCGCATCGCCATGTCCTTGAAGTGTATCACCGGCGCGCGCGCCCCCATCATCTTCAGCCAGGCAACCGGGCTGGCGCCGCCGTGCTGCAGCCAGTAGACGTCGGGCTCGAACATGAAGTACTCGGGGTCGCTGTCCTCAAGCAGGATCTGCAGCGCCGTGCGCTCGCCGTACTTCTCGAGCTCGTGGCTGTGATTGTGGTAGACGAACACCAGCCCGTGCTCGGCCATCGCCTCCGCGACCTCCGACGCCTGCCTGGCGAACTCGGACCACGTCTCGGCGCTCTCCTGCGCCTCCTTCGGCGCGCCGCCGATGCCTGCGTACTTGCACTCGTAGAGCTGATGCATCGCGACGATCTCGTCGAGCTCGTCGCGCATCATGTCATATGGAACGTGCGTGGCGCAGATCTCGACGCCGGCCGCGTCGCAGGCATCCTTGAGCTGCTGGGGGGTGATCTCCTCGCCCTGACCGGAGAGCTGAACCGACTCGTAGCCGATCTCCGCGATCTTCTGGACGCTCTCGGCGAAGTCCTCGGCGGTCTGACACGCGTGTCTGACGGTGTAGAGCTGCGCGGCGATCTTCGAAGCCATTGCTGGTCCTCCATTCGTGACGGTTGCAGGTCGCTTCGCGGCGGTGCTGCCGCCGCAGGGCGCACGAGTCATTCGGTGGCCTCCCCGCGCCTCCCTTCCTGGGGGCAGGAAGTTGCGCGAGAATCGATGAAGCTACCGCAGCCGAAGCCACCACGTCGAGGTCGGAGATGATTCCATGGCGCCGGCGCGCGACCGTGACACGGCGGGCGAGCCCCGCATCCGGGCGGCGGTGATCGGCTGCGGGAGCCTGGGCCGGATACACAGCGAACAGCTCCTGCAGATCGAGGACGCGGCGATGACTGCGTTCTGCGACGTCAACGAGGAGGCCGCACGGGCGCTGTGCGAGCAGTTCGGCGGCGACTACTTCACGACGGACCCCGAGCGGGTCCTGGGCGATGACGAGATCGCGGCGGTCTACATCTGCACCCCGCACGACAGCCACGCCGAGCTGTGCATCCGCGCCGCCGAGGCCGGCAAGCACCTCCTGGTCGAAAAGCCGCTGGCCCTGACCGTCGAGGACTGCCAGGCGGTGGGCGAGGCCGTCGAGCGCACGGGCGTGAAGCTCTTCACGGCCTTCAAGATGCGCTACTACGAGCTGATCCTGCGCGCCCGGGAGATCGTTCCAGAGCCGATCATGCTCACCATGCAGATGATGGACTTCCCTTGGGCCCCGACCGTCTGGGCGAATGACCCGGTCATGGGCGGCGGCAACGTCATCTCACAGGGCTGCCACTCCTGCGACATCCTCCGGTTCGTGGCCCGCGCCGACCCCATTGAGGTGTTCGCGGTCGGAGGGAACTACTACCAGCCCACGGGCGTGACAGACAACCTCTGCGCCACCTTCCGCTTCGAGGGAGGCGTGGCGGGAAGCTGGGTGCAGGGCGACGCCGCCCAGCCGCCGCACGCGAGCAAGTTCTTCATGCAGGTCTTCGGCGAGGGGATCGTGGTGACGCTGCACGACCGCTTCTGCACCATGGAGGTCGCCGAGCGCGGGGAGGAGACGGTGATCCACGAGGGCTGTGAGACGGGCTTTCTGGAGGAGAACCGAGCCTTCATCGACTGCATCGTGAACGACACGCCCCCGACCATCGACCACGTGGACGGGCTGATGGCGACGCTCATGCCTCTGCAGGCTATCGCCTCCGCCCGCGACGGTGAGGCGAAGCCGATCGAGTCGCTGCTGGGGGGGTAGAGCGGGCCAGCTTCGTGGGGCTGGCAGCCATTATCGGGACGGGCTCCGAGGGCACTCCGCCCTCCGTCGAGACCGCCTGCAGTCTTTGAGGGGAGGGCTCACAGCGTGGTGAGCTGCACGAAGATGGCGATGACCGCTGCCCAGGCCAGCACCAGCAGAACCTGGGAGACGGTCGCGAGCCAGCGGCACCAGGGAGCGACCGACTCGCCCTCGTCGTCCCCAAGCGCCAGCCTGTTCACGCGGACGGTCAGCAGGGTCGCCACGAGCATGACGATGGCGTACAGGGCCCAGGAGCGCAGGGCTGTGTCAGGCATGTACCGGGCGACGACGGCGAACATGCCGGTGACGCAGACGGCCAGGAGGTTCATGAGCGTCGTCGCGACCATGGTCGTGGTGTTCATCGGACCGCTCCCGCCCGCGCCGCTGTCCAGTGCCTCCCGCCTCGGCCGCCGGCCACTCACTTCGATGGCCCCCTCGCCGATTCCTGCGACGGGTGGCGTGGCGGGCAGTCCAGAGCGCACAGCGCGGCTCCATAGCCGCCCTGTAGCCGCTTCCCCGTCGCAGCGGGATCTCCTGCCCGCAGGACCTCCCGCGGCGGCCGCGAAGCCTCTACTGAGGAGGATCGCCCATGATCAGGGTCGGCCTGTGCGGATGGTCGATGGCACATGACGACTACTTCGGGACGTTCGAGGCCCTGGAAGTGCAGAAGACCTTCTACCAGCCCCCGATGGTGAGCACCGCCGGGCGCTGGCGAGAGGAGGCGCCGGAGGGCTTCGAGTT
>JBNGDZ010000320.1:0-6048 GCA_049975765.1 Armatimonadota bacterium | reverse complement strand
TGGCCGGGCTGCTCGATGGGGTAGACGGTAAAGCCGGTCGCGCCCAGGATCGGCCCTTCGTCAAAGCGCCCCTGGCCAAGTCGATCCACCTGATTGCGGTTGTTGCGGTGCCGGTGCTGGGTCATGGTCGCCAGGTAGGCGTACTCCTCCGCCAGCCGGCAGAATGCCACAAGCGACGTGTGCAGGTACTTGACCTCACCAGTCGCCACGTAGGCTCGCGCGCAGGCAGGCGCCACCTTCATCATCTCGCGGCAGTAGGCCTGGCAGGTCTCGGCGATGAAGCCGTAGCGCTTGCCGTCGGGTGCCAGGTATCCGCCGCCGATGCCGTCGTCGGGGACCTCGCCGGAGGTCATGTCGCCGTTGGCAAAGTCATTGGAGGGATAGGTCTCGTGGCCGACCGGGCACTCGATCTTCCAGGAGTACGGAAAGCTGGTGTCCTTGATCCACGGGTAGTAGGCGCGGGTCTGATAGATCTCGGTCCCGTGGACCGGGCAGCCGTGGGTGACGTTGACCCAGTGCCAGCGCGGGATCGTGCTGTCGGGCTGCATCTGCCAGATGTCCTCATCTGGCATTGCCGCGTAGCGCTGGGCGTCGCCGCCGGCCGTGCCCGTTCGCATCGCCTCGATATCCTCGTCAGAGTGGACCGTGCGGCCCTGCTTGAGCTCCGGGAGCCGCTCGCCCAGCGGCCAGCGGCGGGGAAGCTGCGTCCCCTTCAGCTCGCGAAACTGACGCAGGTCCTCCCACGACCAGATGACCAGCGGCACGCTGATCTCGCCCTCGGGGTGGGCGAAGGAGATCTGCACCTCTTCCGCCGGCTCCAGCGACCGGAAGTAGTAGCGCCGCTGGTCGGTCTCCGCCGGGAGCGGCGTGCGGTCGAACATCTCCACCTGCCGGGGGACAGCGACCTGGATCTCCGGCGCGTCGGCCGGCACCTGCAGCACGATCATGAAGAGGCGGTCTGCGCCCACGATGTCGGGCGCATAGAGGACTCGCTCGTCCATGGCATCCTCCTGGGGCTGGGCCGGCTGGGTGAGCGTCGCCACCGAGGCCAGGAGCAGCATCGGGATGATAGCACCGCGAGACATCTGCATCACCTGTCTCCCCGCCGGGGTGGTCGTCCTGCGCCGATGGTGTTTCGTCCGTCCGCAGACCATCTCCTTCTGCTTGAACGCCGCGCCACGCTGAAGGTCCCCGGCGTACGGTGGCGAAGAAGGTGCCGCGCAGCGGTGACAGCTACCTCCGCCGCCTCGGCGGCGGCACCAACTCGGGAGGAAGAGCGATGGCACAGATACCGGTCGCACTGCAGCTCTACTCGATCCGCGATGCGATGGCCGACGACGTTCCCGGGACGCTCGAGGCCGTGGCCGAGATGGGCTACGACGGCGTGGAGTTCGCCGGCTTCTTCGACTACGATCCCGGGGAGCTGGGCGCCATATGCGACGATCTGGGGTTGGGGGTCGCCGGCGCCCACATGCAGGTCGGCGCCATCCAGGAGTTCGAGCTGCAGGCCACCATCGACGACATGATCAGGCTGGACAACGACTACATCGTCGTTCCCGGACTGCCGGGCGAGTACACCGAGTCCGTGGAGGCCTGGGAGCGCACCGCCGACATCTTCAGCGCCGCGGTGGAGAAGGTCACACAGCACGGCCTCTACCTCGGCTACCACAACCACGCCGCGGAGTTCAAGCCCCTGGAGGGCGAGATCCCCTGGGAGGTCTTCATGGACAACGTGAACGAGGAGGTCTTCGGGCAGCTCGATATCGGGCACGTCCTGCGCGCCGGCCAGGACCCCGTTCTCTACCTGGAGAAGTATCCGGGCCGCTCGATCACGGTGCACGTGAAGGACTTCGACCCCGACAACGAGGAGGTCCTGGTGGGCGAGGGCATCGCGGATTGGGACACCATCTTCTCGGTGTGTGAGACCACCGCCGGGACCCAGTGGTACATCGTGGAGCAAGAGTCCTATCCGGTGCCGCCGATGGAGGCCGTGCAGCGGTGCCTGCAGAACCTGCGTGAGATGCTGGCGTAACGTTCACCGCGGAACGCGACGCTTCGAGGTGACGGACGGGCGCTTCCCTGCGGGAGCGCCCTCTGCATCCTGCCGGTGGAAGCGCGGAACACGGGCGGAGGAGACATCGGATCACACCATGCGATGGCACCTTGTGGCAGCGGCGGTCGCGGGAGCAAGCCTGCTCTTGCAGGCGTCCGCCATGGCGGACGATGGAGAGGTGGCGGGACCGATGACGCGAGACACGGGCGCCACCATGCGCCCGCACCTGCTCGTCACGGCCGAACGGGTGGGCGATCTGCGCACGATCGACGACGTGCGCGAGGCAATCGAGGACGGGCATGCGCGAGAGCTGTGGGAGCACATCCTGCGGCAGGCCGAGGCGGACCTTCAGCTCGAGCCGCTGGTGCCCACGTCGGTGTATCCCGGCCGTGGTGGCGTGGAGGCGGAGCGGGGGAATCGGGAGTACCGACTGGTGCACGCCACCGCCTCTCGCATCATGCGCGCGGCGCTGGTGGCTCTGGTCACCGGCGATGATCGCTTCCAGGACGCCGCGCTGGAGCAGATGGCGTGCGTCTTTGACAAGGACCGCTGGCCGGACTGGCGTGACATGGCGCACCTGCGCTACCCCGCCGACCTGCGCACCGGCCAGCTTGCCATGGCCATCGGCCTGGCATACGACTGGCTGTATCCCGCGCTGAGCGCCGAGCAGCGGGCCACGATCGTCGAGGGCCTCGACCGGCGGGCCATCCAGCCGTTCTGGGAGTGCGTGGAGAAGGGCGTCGGCTGGACTCGCGGCACGAACAACTGGACCACCTGCATCGTCGGGGGCCTGGGCATCGCGGGCATGGCCCTGGCGGAGGATCATCCTGACGGGGAGCGCCTGGTCGAGTTCTCGGAGGAGCAGATGCGCAGGTACCTGACGATGCTCGGCCCGGAGGGGGAGTTCAACGAGTCCGTGGGCTACTGCGGCGCCATGAGGCTGCCCGCGCAGTACTTTGCCGCCCTCCGCTACCACTCCGGCGAGACCGGGAACGTACTGGGCTCCCCGCCGTTCATCAAGGCCTGTCGCTGGATCATGTATCAGACGATCGCCCCGGGTCGCACGGTGCCCTTCGGCGACGCTCACCCCAGTGCCCCGCCGCCGGCCTCGGCGTTCTCGGCGGTGGCGGCGGCCGCCCAGGATCCCGTGCTGCAGTGGTTCTACCTCCACAACGCCGACGTCCGGCGCTTCGAGCACCCCGTCATCGCCCTTCTGACCTTCGACGACCGGCTGGAGCCGGCGTCTCCCGAGGGGGAGATGCCGCACGGGCGGGCCTTCGGGGCCTTCGGCGCGCTGATCAGCAGCCGCACCGCCTGGGAGCCCTGGACAGACGGGGGCGTCCGCTGCACGGTGCACTCGAAGGCCGGCATCGAGCAGAACCACGAGCACCATGATGTCGGCCAGGTGGTCATCAACGGCTTCGGGCGGCGGCTCATCGTGGATCTGGGCTCACCGTCGAACTACCCCGCGGACTACGGCCCGCCCAGCCGGTGGGAGTACTACAACGCCTCGTCGTGGGGCCACAACGTGCTGAACCTGGTCGGCCACGAGATGCAGGGCGAGCGCAATCAGCAGTCGCCACACGTGCTGTCGGCCTTCGATGACAGCCTGGGGGGCTGCTGGAGCATCGACCTCGCGCCCTTCTATCCAGGCGCCGAGGCGGTCTCCCGCACGGTGGTGCATCTGGAGCCCGGGGTCGTGGCCGTGCTGGACGACGCGGAGCTCGCCGGGCCGGAGGAGATCCGACTGCGGTGGCACACCATTGATCGCTGCGAGCCGGATGAGGAGGGGCGCTTCACGGTGGAGAACGGTGCGGTGCGGCTGGCGTCGCGCGTGATCCGGCTCGATAGCGATGAGATCGCCGTCGCGCGGGACGAACACGCCTATGAAGCGCCCTACGATACCGGGCGCAACGGCGCGCCGCTCGCCCAGCGCCACGAGAGCTTCATCGAGGCCCGGCTTGAGGGTCGCCGGTGCCGGCTGCTAACGGCCTTCGCCGTCTTCGGACCCAGCGAGGAGACCGCGGACTGGGAGCGCACTGAGGATGGCCTGCGACTGGAGGCGCCGGACCGGGCCGTGAGCATCACCGCCAGCGACGATGAGCTGACGGTGACCAACGAGCGGACGGAGGCGCAGTGGCGGATGTCGCTCAGTGCGGCGGCAGGTCCCGAGGCCGCCGCTCCCTGAGACCACACCGGAGGGAATGCAGGCCACAGGGGCGAAATGCCACGAACCAGCATCAGATCCAGACTGGGGGTCCTCATGCTTGCACGCATTCATTCGGCCGCGATACTCGGCGTTGACGCCTATCCGGTGCAGGTCGAGGTGGACGTCTCGTTCGGCAAGGAGAACATCACGGTGGTGGGCCTGCCCGATGCGGCGGTCCGGGAGAGCGTGGATCGGGTGGAGGCGGCCATCCGCAACACGGGCTTCGAGTTCCCCAAGGAGCGTATCACCGTCAACCTCGCGCCCGCCGACATCCGCAAGGAGGGCCCGGCCTTCGACCTGCCCATCGCCCTGGGCCTGATCGTCGCGACCGGCCAGGCGGCGCTCGACGACATCCTCGACGAGGTTGCGCTGACCGGCGAGCTCTCGCTGGACGGCCGCCTGCGGCCCATCTCCGGCGCGCTGCCGATGGCGCTGGGCAGCCGGGAGGCGGGCCGACGGGCGCTGGTGGTGCCGCCTGAGAACGGCAACGAGGCGGCGGTGGTCAGCGACTTCGAGGTCTTCACCGCGGAGACCCTCTACGACTGCGTGAAGCTCCTCGAGAGCGACCTGTGCGACGAGCCCGTGCAGGTGCAGCAGGAGCAGATCGACCTGGACACCCCGCCCTACGAGGCCGATATGGCGGACGTGAAGGGCCAGGACCACGTCAAGCGCGCGCTGGAGATCGCCGCCGCCGGGGGGCATAACTGCCTGATGGTCGGCCCGCCCGGTGCCGGGAAGACCATGCTGGCGCGCCGCGTGCCCTCTATCCTCCCACCGATGACCCTGGAGGAGGCGCTGGAGGTCACCAAGCTCTACTCAGTAAAGGGCCTCATGCGCCCCGGCGACGCACTCATCCAGACCCGGCCCTTCCGCCACCCGCACCATACCGTCTCCACCGCCGGCCTCATCGGCGGCGGCAGCTTCCCCTCACCCGGCGAGGTCTCGCTGGCCCACCACGGCGTGCTGTTCCTCGACGAGCTGCCGGAGTTCCCCCGCAACGCGCTGGAGGTGATGCGGCAGCCGCTGGAGGACGGCGATGTGACCATCGCCCGGGCCCAGACCACGCTGACCTTCCCGGCGCGCTTCCAGCTTGTGGCCGCGATGAACCCCTGCCCGTGCGGCTTCCACACGGATCCCCAGCGGGAATGCACCTGCACGCCGGCCATGATTCAGCGCTACCGCCAGCAGATCTCCGGGCCGCTGCTCGACCGCATCGACATCCACATCGAGGTGCCGCGGCTCACGCCCGAGGAGGTCATGCAGCGGGAGCCGGGTGAGCGCTCGGCGTCGATGCGCGAGCGGGTCACCGCCGCACGCCGGCGCCAGCACGAGCGCTTCGCCGACGCGCCCTTCCAC
Source organism: Armatimonadota bacterium (assembly GCA_049975765.1). Taxonomy (GTDB): domain Bacteria; phylum Armatimonadota; class Zipacnadia; order Zipacnadales; family UBA5352; genus JAYENL01. The sequence goes on along the minus strand of JBNGDZ010000320.1, from coordinate 430 downwards.
CACAACGCCGAGATGAACTCCCGGGCGCTGCGCGAGTTCTGCCCCCTCTCGCCCGAGGTGGAGTCCCTGCTCAAGACCGCCATCGAGCAGTTCGCGCTCTCCGCGCGTGCGCATGACCGCATCGTCAAGCTGGCCCGCACGATCGCGGACCTGGAGGGCGCCGAGGACATCGGCGTGGCGCACGCCGCCGAGGCTGCGCAGTACCGGAGCCTCGACCGCAAGCTGTGGGGGTGAGCGCGCGCGGGGCGCGGCGTCAGCTACAAGGTGCAAGCTGCAGGCGACAGGCAACGGCTGAGCGCCCCGGTAGTTGCCGCCTGCCGCACGCTGGAGGCTTCTGGTCTCTGTGCATGCGGCGTCAGTCGTTGTCCAGTCGTCTGGAGGGGCGCGACTACGCTCGCGACCGCCGGATCGAACTGTCATACAGCGACGG
>JBNGDZ010000319.1:0-6067 GCA_049975765.1 Armatimonadota bacterium | reverse complement strand
CTCTCCAGCGCCTCAAGGTCCAGAATGCCCTGGTCCGAGACCGGGACCTTCAAGACCTGCGAGCATGTGTTCCAGGCCAGCAGGTTGGAGTGGTGCTCGGCGAGTGTCGTGATCACGGCTCCCTCGATCTGGAGGCTGTGGGCCACCAGATTGAGCGCCTCAGAGGCGTTGCGCACGAAGATGATCTCGCGCTCCATGGCCCCGATGAAGCGGGCTACCGTGTACCGGGCGTCCTCGTAGAGCTCCGACGCCTCCTGCGAGAGCTGGTGCACACCCCGGTGTATGTTGGCGCAGTGATGCTCGTAGAAGGTCCGCACGGCATCGATCACGCAGCGGGGCTTGAGCGATGTTGCGGCATTGTCCATGTACACCAGGGGGCGACCGTTCAGACGGCGCCTCAGGATCGGGAAGTCCTCCCGGCGGCGATGGAGGTCGTAGCTCATGGCGGCAGTCCTTTCATGGGCCCGGGCGGGTGCTCGGCAGCTACTGGAAGCGTTCATAGGACGCAGACTTGACGGCTCGGAACTTGCCGGTCGGCTCAGGGTAGATCGTCTCCACGGGAAAGACCTCGAGCCGCTTGGGCCTATCGAGCAGCTCCGCGAAGGCCGTGCGCACGGCTTGCAGGGCCACGGGCCTCTCCCGCGCGGGCACGACCATCAGATCGAACTCCCCAGGCCTGTGTTCCACGAGCTGGAAGTGCTCCAGGCCCAGCGTGGCGTAGGCAAGGTTCATGACATCCTCCTCGGTGACGAGCTTCCCGGCGGCGGTCACGACCAGGCCCTGCAGCCGGCCGTTGCACTCTATCAGTCGGGTGGTGCGACCGCACGCGCAGCCTGCCTCGTACCATCGGCCTACGTCGCCGAGAAGATACCGGATCAGGGGCATGTTGTAGTTGTCGAGGGCCGTGACGGCGATATGCCCCAGCTCACCCTCGCCGGCGGGCTCTCCGTCCCGTACCACCTCGACGATGTATGAGCTCATGGCCACGTGAAGGTGCTTTCGCTGCTCGCACTGAGCGGAGAACGTGCCCAGCTCACTGGAGCCGTAGGTGTCATACACGCGAGCGCCGAAGGCGTCCGCAATGACCTGTCTCTGGTGCTCCGTGCTCAGTGCCCCCATGGGATGCACCACGGGCACATGCAGGTGCTGGCCCGACCGGCGGATGAAGCGGGCGAGCTGGTGCAGGTACGTCGGCAGGCCGGTGAGCAGGTGCGGTCGTGCGCGCTGGATGGCATCCAGGTAGCCCTGGAGACTCTCTTCTGAGATTGCGGTGCCGTCGGGCCCGAACGGGGGGAGCGTCTCGTCGTAGATGAGGCCGTGGCGGACGGCCGATCGCAGGCGCCGATCCGCGGTGCGCAGCGTTGCCTTGACGAGGCTCTCACCCTGGTTGGCGAGCCACCGCACCTCGTCGGCGAAGCTCGGCGGACGGTCACGATGCGCGCCACAGATGCGAGAGCAGGCGTCAGGGGGGATCTCAACCCGCCGCGTCCCGATCGGGCAGCCCCCTCCGAGGCGCTGGCGCCACAGCACAAGCGCGAGGCGTGAGAGCTGGCCGGACCGGCCGACAACGACGTCGATCCGGTCGGCGGTGGTGCCGCTGGAGTACAGGTGCTGAGAGGCGAAGCCGCGCCTGCCGCCGCTGAGGATGCGGTCGGGGAAGTTGGCGGCGATGTCTCGCTTGGTCAGCAGCGGCATCTGCCGGAGGACCTCGAACGGCCCCTGATTGGCAGGACCAGCCTGGATCTCTGCGAGGATGTCAGCGTAGAAAGGGACTGTATCTCCGGCATGACTGAGCAGGCGCCGAAGCTTGCGCTCCTGAAGGCGCAGGAGCTCACGCCGCGGCAGGAAGTCGGCCGCCAGGAGACGCCGCAGCCTGGAGGCAGCGCAGACATAGCCGGCGGCACGGAGAAGCCGGTTCCTGAGCGAGGTCCGCCCCACTTGGGCCGCAGCTTCGCGGAGCGGCATCTCGGCGCCGTGCAGGCGAGGCTGTTCGCCTGTCTGCCTCGACGTATCGACTACTGTCATATGGCCCATCTCCTGGCTGTGGCCGATTCGACAGATGGGTGCTCGGGGCTCAGCCGAATCTCTCGTAGGATGCGGATTTGACGAACCTGAACTTGCCCGTCGCCTCCGGGTAGATGGTCTCCACGGGGAAGACCTCAAGCCGCTCGGGCTCGTCGAGCAGATGGGCGAAGGCCTCCCGAACGGTGCGCATGTCTGCGGTCCCTTCCGGCGCTGCGACCACCATCAGATCGAACTGCCCCGGCCTGCGCTCAACGAGTTGGAAGTGCTCCAGACCCAGGTCGAAGTACGCCAGATCCATGATCTGCTCCTCAGTGACGGGCGCCCCGCTGGAGGTGATGAGAAGGCCCTGAAGCCGACCGTTGCACTCGATCAGCGGGGTATTCCGGCCACACTTGCAGCCCGCGGGATACCATCGGCCGACGTCGCCGATGTCGTAGCGGATCAGGGGCATGGAGTAGTTGTCGAGACACGTCACGGCGATCCGTCCGAGCTCGCCCGGCCGGGCCGGTCGCCCGTCGCGCAGGATCTCCACCACAAAGCAGCTTGCAGCAACGTGCAGCCCGTTGTGAGCCTGACACTCACATGCCGCGCAACCCAACTCGTTGGACCCGTAGGTCTCGAAGACCTCAGCGCCCAGATTCTCCCCCACGAAGCGCTTCATCCTGGCACTGGAGACGCTGCCGATAGGTCGTACGACAGGAACGCGCAGACGCCGGCCCGTCCGCTGCAGGTACCGAGCGATCTCCTGCAGGTACGTAGGCAGGCCGCTGAGGAGATATGGATCCTCGCGCTCGATGAGCTCTACGTGCTGACGGACGACCTCGACTGTGGCGGCCGTGCCCTCCGGGCCCAGCAGCGGTGGGAGCGTCGTGTCGTTGAGGATGCGCGTCCGCAGCGCCTCGCGCGCCCGGCGGGCGAGAGAGTCCGCCACCGCACGCGCCGGCCGTGAGCTGCGCCGCGCCGCCCACCGCATCTCGGCCACCAGGCCGTCCGGCCTCCCGCCGTCCTGACCGCACACGCGGGAGCAGGCATCAGGGGGTATCTCGAGCCTGCGAAGGCCGGGCGTACACCCTCCGCCGACCTCATCCGCCCAGAGCTGCTGGGCGTGCCGCCAGTGCTGCGCCGCGACCGTGAGAACCACCTCGATGCGGTCGCTGGTGGTCCCTGACGTCGTCACATGTCTCGCGCTGATTGGTCGCCGCCCGCCGCTGAGGATGCGGTCCGGGAAGTTGGCCTCAATGTCGGCCTTCGTAAGTACCGGCAGCTCCCGGAGCACGGCCAGGGGGTCACAGTCATTGAGGTCGATGTCCAGACGTGCGAAGAGATCACTGTAGTACGGCACTGTCGCCGCCGCGTGGGCCAGGAGACCCCGGAGCTTCGTGGCCTGGACCGCCTCGACCCGCTCTCCCGAAGCGAAGTCGACCTCGGACATCCAGCGGTACTCCCGCCAGCCGTACAGGTGAGCCAACAGTCGCAGCCACCAGCCAGGCCGTAACCGGACCGCCTCCGCCGCCATGCTCCCCGACGCTCCTCTCCCTCGCCCGTGCGCGGCGCGGCGCTGGAGGTATCACTGAGTGATATGCGCGATACAGTCTACCTCAGCCTGGTCGGTCCCATGATCACAGTTGCCTCACAGTTAGCGCGCACCTGCCGGGCTCCACGTAGCTCTCCCGCGCCAGCGCCTCAGCGCCGATGGGCAGACAGTAACGGGCTGTAGTGTGGATGGCGATCTATCCCGGCATGCGCGATCGCTGCCGGCTGTGGGTGATGGCGGTCGCCTCCGGCTTCGTGGCTGTGTTCCGGGGAGGTAAACTCGCGGGGCGCGAGGGGGAGCGACCGCGAGGGACCCGTGACGATTGAGGTATGCGACCACCCAGTCAGCATGGCGCAGGCCGCATTCGTCTGCCTGATGACCGAGGGTCCCGATTGCCTGCGGTCTGCCGAGGCGCCTCCGGATGTGTCGGTGCGATACCATGAGTTGTGCTTCGAACAGCGCAGGAGCAGTGCGAGCAGACCACCTTCTCGCCGGCCGCCGCCTGGAGCGCCGTTGAAGGGAGTCAGGCCGAGTCAGCGAAGGCACCTCCCGGAAGAGATCGTGCAGGGAGGTCTCATCGTGACAGCCAGGAGATGGGTCGTGGGCGCGCTGGCCTGCGCGACGCTGCTGGCCGCCGTTCGCCCGGGCCAGTGCCAGCCCGTGTCTGAGGAGCCTGCCGAGATGGAGCCGCTGAACCGCTTCCCGCGAATGATGCAGGAGTATCTGACCGCCCGCCTGCGCGCCATCTACCGGGCCAACCACGAGCGTGTCATGGGGCTTGAGACCGCCGGCGGGGCCAGGCGGTACTGTGCGTGGGTGGGACGGCAGATGCGGCGGATCTTCGGCAAGATGCCCGAGCGCACACCGCTGAACCTGCGCGTGAGCGGAGAGGTCGAGCGGGACGAGTATACGATCCGGAAGATCATCTTCGACAGCCGCCCGGACTTCCCAGTCACCGCCAACCTCTACCTGCCGCAGGGCCACGAGGGGCCGCGCCCCGCCGTCCTGTGCCTGTGCGGGCACTCGGCAAACGCCAAGGCCTACGAGGCCTATCAGTCCTTCGCGCAGTCGCTGGCACGCATGGGTTACGTGGCGCTGATCTTCGACCCCATCGGCCAGGCCGAGCGCCTGCAGTATCACGATGGCGAGGGCGACTCGCTGGTGGGCAACGGGGTGCGCGAGCACAACTTCATGGCCCGCCAGCAGCTTCTCGTCGGCGAGTTCATCGGCACCTGGTTCGCCTGGGACGGCATCCGCGCCATGGACGTGCTGCTTGCCCAGGAGAACGTGGATCGCTCGCGCGTCGGCGTCACCGGCAACTCCGGCGGCGGTAACATGACCGCATACGCCGCCGCGCTCGACCGCCGCAGTACGATGACCGCGCCCTCGTGCTGGATCACGAGCTGGCATCACAACGGCGTCAACGAGGAGCCGATCGACGCAGAGCAGTGCGCTCTCAAAGCCCTCGCGCTGGGCGTCGAGCAGAGCGATCTGATGCTGGTGCAGGCGCCCGACCCGACGATCCTCATCACGCAGGAGCAGGACTTCTTCGACCAACGGGGCTCGGTGGAGGCCTACCAGCGCATCCGCCACGTCTATGAGCTGCTGGGCGCGGGGGAGGACGCGGGCTATCACGTCGGGCCCCACGTGCACGGCTACCACCGGGACGGCCGCGAGGCGATGTACGCGTTCTTCAACGACCACGCCGGCGTCGATGCGCCCTCCCAGGAGCCGGAGCTGACGATCGAGGACGACGAGACGCTGCAGTGCACCGAGACCGGTCAGGTCGATGACATGGGTGCCAGGTGCGTCTTCGACTTCACGCGCGAGAAGTCCAGGCGGCTGGCTCAGGAGCGTGGGCAGCCGGAGGGCGAGGAGCTGCGCAGACGCGTGCGGGCGTTGCTGGACCTGCCCGAGCGCCACGGTCCGCCCGATTACCGCGTGCTCAGGCCCTGGACGAGGCGGGATTACGCCCGGCCCCACGCGAGTCAGTTCGTGCTGGAGACCGAGCCGCAGTTCGGCGCACAGGCCGTGGTGACGAAGCTCGAGGACGAGCGGCGCACCGCGCGGCCGCTGCCGGGGGAGGGCCCGGCGGTGCTGTATCTGCCGCACCTGTCCTCGGACCAGGAGCTGCGCGAGGATGAGCGGCTGCGAGAGATGGAGGTCGCGAACGAGGCCTTCTTCGCCTGCGACTACCGAGGCATCGGCGAGTCGCGCCCGGTCACCTGCCGACCTGACATGTTCTTTCACCTCTACGGCAGCGACTATCACTACGCCTCCTACGCCCTGATGCTGGGGGAGTCCTACGTGGCCTGGCGCGTGCACGATGTGCTGTGCACGCTCGACTGGATGGCCTCGTTCGGATACGACGAGGTGCATCTGGTGGCGCGCGGCTGGGGCAGCATCCCTGGCGCGCTGGCGGCGCTGCTCGACGAGCGCGTGCAGCGCGTTACGCTTATCAACGCACCGCGCTCGTACTCCGAGATGGCCGAGACGAAGATGCAACAG
>JBNGDZ010000318.1:0-6083 GCA_049975765.1 Armatimonadota bacterium | reverse complement strand
GGCTGTCCTTCGCGTAGGTCGGGCTTCCAGCCCGACAACGCCGAACGGCGTACGGAGGAGGGCCTCCTCGCCACCGACCGAGATCACAGGCCTCCGGTGTCCGTGCCACGGAGGGGGCCTGCGTTCCCGCCCGGCCGGCGTATCAGGACGGCCTGTGCGGCGCCGCCTCACCGCGCGCACTCGCGCAGCAGCCTCCTGCGCACCTGTGCGAAGTGCTCTGTGTCATGCGTGAAGTCCGTCAGGTCGGTGATGACCTTATCGCAGATGAGGTGCCCCAGCGCGCCGGCGTCGCCGCGCCTGTCGGTGAGCATCGTCAGCAGCTCGTGGTCCTCGATGCCGTCGCGGATGTTCTCGAGACGGATGGTGCTGATGGGGCCCTCCGGCCCGGCGGCGATGAGGCAGCCGTCGCCGTTGGCGCCCTTGTAGGAGTCCGGGTCCCAGTCGGTCCTGTTGCTGCCGGTGATGCTCATGGGCCGCTCGGCGTTCGGCCACCGGCTCATGGTGTAGTAGAGGAAGCCCTCGGCCCCGTAGTCCCAGGTCATCCACCACAGGAGGCGCGGCTCGATGGCGGGGTACTCGATAAACCAGTTGGCGTAAGGGTGATGGGGGCCGATGCAGATGTACCACCACACATGCGTGCCGCGCTCCCGCGCCGCCTCGGCAAGCTCCGGGTCGTAGCGGGGCGTGAGCGGCACCCAGACATCCACGATCCCGTCCAGCCCGCTCTCGAGGCCGTAGGTGTGGTCCCTGGCGGTGGTGACGAAGGGGATCTCAGGGTAGCGCTGCTTGATGAAGCGCCCCACGCGGGCGATCTCCGGGTAGTACTCCGGCCCGCGCTCGTCCCAGCCGTAGAAGTAACCCTTCTCCGCCAGCCCCTCCTCGCGCAGCCGGGCCACGAACGGATCCAGCTCCTCCGCCAGCGCTCGCAGCTCATCCTCGCCCCAGCCCTGGCCGTCCTCGGAGCGCCGCAGGTAGCGAACGCAGAACGCGTTGAGCTGGTCCCGCTCGTCGAAGTACTTGAGCATCTCGATATCGTGCAGCTCCCGGCGGTAGATGTCCGACGGGTTGATGCGGTGGTCGGCCATGAACTTGCGGAACTCGAACAGCAGGTCCTCGCTGAAGTCGTCGCCGTAGGTGCTCTCGATCATGTGCTCATACAGCGCGAAGGCCGTCCTGATCGTCGAGCTGTCGGGCAGAGCCACATCGTGCACCACGACCTCCAGCGGCATGGTCAGCGGCATGTCGCTGCCGGCCCGCCGGATATCCACGAAGCCCCGGTAGGTCCCGGGGCGCGTCTCCTCGCTCGAGCGCACGCTGATCCATACGGGCATGCACTCATACGGCTCGGCGGTCATCTCGCCGCCGGGGATCTGCTCCACCGGGATCAGCAGGTCCGGCCACCAACCCACGTACTCCACCTCGTACTGCGGCGGGGCGTCGGTCTTCACGTAGCCCACCTGATAAGGCTCTATCTCGCCCGCGAATAGCTCGCCCGTGCCCTCGCGCTGTAGGTCCCTGATCTCGACCCGCAGCCGCGTCCGCTCTCGCGCCAGCATCACGAGCTGTGTGCCCTCCACCTCGTTGCGCGCCATCTCTACGTGCAGGGGCCGAGGGAGCGCCGACGAGAGGGGTGAAAGCGTGAAGTCGCTCATCACGGGCGTGCTCTCCTCGGGCCGGGAGAAGAGCATCACCTTCTTCGTCGTGGGCTCCTCCCACAGCAGCATGTCCCGGAGCTGCTCCTGCGCGATGACCTCCGTCCGCCCCAGCTCCGCGATGGTCTGGGGAGCGGTGGGCCGGCGGGGGTCGGCGATGCGGGCGATGACGCGGTACTCGCCCGGTGGGACGACGCGGCCGCGCCGGTCGGTGCCCTCCCACTGCCAGTCGATGTCGTCACCCATGCCTTCGGTCAGCCACACCACGCGTCCGGCCTCGTCCACCACGCCGATTCTCCAGTGCGCGTCGCGCCTGAGCTCCCCCGTCACCTGCACGTGGCCCGAGTGGAAGGGGTCGTCGGCGAAGGTCAGGTCGGCGGCCTCGATGGGGTAGCTCGCCAGCCGCACGTTGTCCACGAACAGCGTGGCCGGATGCGGGGGCCGGGTCATGTAGAGGTGCAGACGCCGGACCTCCCGCAGGTTCGCGGCCGCGCCGGCCTGCCGCAGATCCACCTCGAACATGGTCGTCTCGGCGGGCGGCAGCGTCTGCGGCTTCTGGTAGTTCCCGTCCGAGGTGTCGATCTGGATCTTGAGGGTCGGCGCCTGCTCTGCGACCACATGCACGTCCAGCAACAGCATGTCCCAGCCCGCCCAGCTTTCCGGCAGCAGGCCGGAGGCGGCACTGAGGATCGCCGCCGGCCACTGCTGCCGACCCTCCACGTACCGGGGGTAGTCGAGCCGCACCGCGCGCTCCCCGTCGGTGGCGTGCTCGGCGACCGTCTCCCCGGCCATCGTCTCCCGCAGCTCCCACGCCGCCAGCGCGTCCGCGCGCTCGAAGCTGTCGATGGTCAGCACTTCAAGCGGCTCCGCGGCCATGCAGACGACGGCCGCGAGTGTCACTGCAGTCAGGACGATGATGATCCTGTGCATCGTGTCAGTCCCCTCCGTGCCGATCTGTTGGCCCACCGAGGCCTCGGACCCGCGCCGCCAACTGCTGGCTGTGCAGCGCGTCGCGAGGCGATGCGTGGGGCTCGTCGTCACCTCGCACACATGCCAGGAAGTGGTCGAGCTGGGCCGCGAAGCCCCACCGCTCGTGCTCGGGCATCTGCCAGCGGCCCTGGTCGGGGGCCCATACCTCGCGCCGGCCGTCGGCGATCAGCTCCACCCGGTGCGGCGCCTCCACAATCGCCGTGCGGCCATCGCCGTGCAGCTCCACCCGCTCGATCCAGGTCCCGGCATCGCGCGACATGATGAAGCTGCCCAGCGCCCCGCACGCGAACTGCAGCGTGACTGCCGCCCGCAGGTCCGTCTCCCCGTCGCTCATGCACCAGCCGCCAAGCTCCTCGACCTCCCCGCACAGCCAGCGCATGGCGTCGAGCACGTGGATGCTGTTGGTGACGACCTCCCGGAAGATGCCGCCGGTGCCGCTCTTCTCAGCCATGCAGACGGCGATCTCATGGTCATGGAAGTGCTCAGCCGCGCGCCGGTAGACGGGCGTGAAGCGCCTGTTCACGCTCATCATCAGCAGCGTCCCGGCGTCCTCGGCGGCCACCACCATCTCCTCGGCGCGCGCGAGCTCCGCCGACAGGGGCTTCTCGCACAGCGTCGGCAGCCCCAGCGCCATCAGCGCCAGCACCGGCTCGTAATGCGCGTCCACGCCCTCGCGCACGGGAGTGAGCACCAGCGCGCAGTCGCAGGCGTCGGCGGCGAGCTCTCCGACGTCGGCGTAGATGGTCGCGTTCGGATAGCGCTTGGCCATGTGCGAGCGTGCGGCCTCATCTGCGTCCGCGCACGCCGAGACGATGGCGTCATCGCGTGCGTCGAGCATGGGCAGGTAGAGGCCACGCGCGATCCCGCCGCAGCCGATGATCGCCACTTGGGTTGGTTCGCTCATCATGCGCCTCCCGACGCGAGGGCCTCCCGCAGCCGTTGTTGTGGTACGCCGTATTTGCCGTCTGGGGTCGCCGTGCCGTTTGGTGCCGTACGAAGCGGTGTGGTGGGCAGCCCGCCGGCCGCTGCGGGAAGCCGTCACCCCGGTGCCTGTGACGGCCCACCAGTGGCTCGACCGGGCTCACGCCAGCTCCCGGCAGACCTCCAGCGCCGCCATCATCACGGGCGGGCCAATCTGCTGGGCCTTCGGATGCGATGTCGTCGGGCCGGTGTACTGGTAGGTAAAGGCCACCGCGTCCAGCTCATTCGGCTGGTCTCTGGCCGGGCTGGCCTGGAGGGCGTCCGGAACCCAGGCCCTCCTGGCCGCCCCACTGCTGCCTGAAGTCCTCCAGCGCCGCATGCATCGCCTCCAGCATATCGTCGCCCGCGATGACCCTGGTTCCCTCCGGCGGCCGGTAGCTGAAGGTGCCCTCCGGTGGTGCCTCGTCGAGCGTGATCTCATCGACGTCCCACACCACCCGCTGCACCATGTTCTCGAACATGCTGCGCATGCCCGTGGGGGCGTACTGCGTCGCCTGCCGTCCCTGCTCGGTGGCGTCCATCATCTTGCCGAAGTCGATTCTCGTGGCGAACCTGCGCACCAGATGCCCCTTGCGATCGATCCAGACGGCCATCGGCGGACCGTCCGGCGGCACGATCGTCAGCGCCCAAGTGCCTGTCGGCTTCTCCAGCGAGGCCAGCCACTCGTCCTCCTCGTCGATCCCGTACTCGACGCTCTCGACGGTGGAGGCATCAAACAGACCCATGGCCATCGACTGCGGGTCCGGGGTCGCAAACTGCGCTGTACTCCCGCCCGGCACGCCGGAAGAGCCGGTGAGGCCCTCGACCGGCATGTCGCCGAGGTCATCCGGGGCGGGCGTCTGGATGACCGCGCTGAGGAAGGGCATCTCCCGGTAGATGCTGTCACCGTCGCAGACCATCTTCATCGAGCCGAAACCGGCCTTGGTCTCGATGTAGAACTTGTTCGGACGGCTGAAGGCCATATCCATGGTGGCCTGTGTCTTGGTCGTCTGCCCACTCATGTCCATCTCGATCGACATCGAGCTCGCGGCCTGCAGGTGCTGGGCATTGGCGAAGCGAGCGATCGTGTCCTCCAGCAGCTCCTCGGCCGGCGGCCTGCGCATGAACAGCCACCAGTAGCCGCCGATGGCGGCGATGGCCACCAACACTACCGCCGGGATGATGATGCGCAGCGGCGAGCGCCCGCGCCGTGCCGGGCCCGGCCGTCGTTCGGCTTCCCCTGCCTGCTGAGCGGCCTCTTCGGTCGCTGAGGGCTGTGGCGCCCTCGGCTGGGCCTGTTCCTCCTGCGTCTCCTCCATCCGGTCGTCCTGCTCCTGGGTCATTGTGACTGGCCCCCTCTCATCATCTCTCGCACCAGGCTCATGACGTCCCTGCTCATCTGGGTGAGCGTCCGTCCTGCGGCTACCCGCCACGCCCCGTTCTCCCTCTGGAGGACATACGTGGCGCGTATCTCCTCGACCCCGGTGGCGTCGGCCATCTGTCGGGGGGCGGCGAAGGTGACCGGCACTGTGGCGGACTCCCCGTCCACCTCCGGGTCGCCGAGCGTGTACTGCGGCTCATCGCCGGCCTGGATCAGGCGCGAGGTCACCGTCATCAGGAGGCTCGCCTGCCCCCGTGAGTCCTCGGTGAGCAGGCTCTTGAAGGTCTCCTCATCACCATCGCGCTGCGCCTGGAGGAGCCGGGCGACGGTTCTGTCGGGCGTGGAGCGAAGCAGGAAGTACCAGGCGGCAGCGCCGGCGGCGGCGAGGATCAGCAGAACAACGATGACGGTCAACGCGGCGAAGCCGATGCGGCGTCTGGGGAGCATCTGCGACCCCCCTCGGCTGCGACAGGTCTCTGCGCCGGTGCATGCACCGGCGCCACTGCAGACATTGTACACCACGCCGCGTGCCGCGACCAAGTGTTTCGCGTGATTCGATCTGAATGCGCGGCACGTGCGCCCGCGCGAGGATCCTCCCCCCTCGGCCCGGGAAGCCGGCGCCCTCACCGGCCTACGCCCCGAAGGAACACTCTACCGGTGGGTGGCCGTGACGCAAACGACGCGCGGGCGAGGGCGCCCGCGCCCCGGTGAGATGAGTGCCTGATCATTGCAGGCCGGGCCCGGGTGATTGAGGACCTTCAGGTCTCCCCTCCCCGCCAGACCTCGCGGAGAAGGCTCGTCGCGGTCAGCGCCTCCTCGGTGTCAGGCCAGCGGCGCTGTATCAGCTCCAGGACTGCGGCGGCCCGCTCAGGGCTGTCGTGGCGCAGGAAGACGCGGGCGGCGCGGAGGGCCGCGGGCGCGGCCTGAGGGCTATCCGGGTGGGCCTGGGCGGCCGCCATCCACGCCGCCACCGCCGGCTCATTCTCGCCCCGGCTCTCCGCCGCCGCGCCCAGACGCATCAGCACCGCCGGGTCGAAGTCCCCCGGCCTGAAGGCATCGGTGAGCAACCGGAAGCGCTCCAGGGCCTCGCACTCGGTCAT
>JBNGDZ010000317.1:0-6085 GCA_049975765.1 Armatimonadota bacterium | reverse complement strand
GTTGAAGAGGAAGAAGAACGCGAAGGCCTTGGGGGAGATCAGGTAGCAGAACGCCACGCCGCCCAGGAACAGGCCAGTGGCCAGCGGGACGATCACCACCACCCAGCGCTTCTCGTGCGGCTCAAGCGCGGGCTCGATGAAGAGCCACAGCTCAATGATGATGCCGGGAGAGGCGATGATCAGGCCCGCGACCAGCGAGATCTGCATCATCAGGATGATGCCGCCGGCGGCCTCGAAGATGCGGAAGCTGAAGTTCTCGATCCCGCCCGCGGCTGCGCCGGCCTCGGCCGGATAGCGGAGCATGGCGAGCAGAGTGCTGCGGAAGACCCAGCAAGCGCCCGCTGCGACGATCACGTAGACGATCATGCGCACCAGGCGCCAGCGAAGCTCCTCGAGATGCTCCCAGAAGCTGAGTTCCTTGCGCTCGGCGGTCATTCTCGCATTCCCGTGGGATGGCGTCGGCAGTGGCGGGCGTGCTCCCCTCAGCCCGGTGGGTATTCGACGTGAGGCGCTCCGGCACCTATGTGTCCGCCGCCAGAGCGAGCGGCGGATAGGGATATCAGCCTGCAGTGGTCAAATGTGCTGCGGCTCTGCTCGTGCGGTCGCAAGACACGCGGTCCCTCGGAGGGGATCCGCCATGAACCTCCGGCTCCGCCCGGCCTCCCTCGCGCTTGCCTGGGCCGCGGCTCTTCCCGCCATGGCGGCCGAGGTCGCCGTTGAGCCACAGCCGGCGGCGCCCCGCTTCGTCACGGACCAGGCACAGCAGCCGGAGTTCGTGGGCTTCGCCGACCAAGGCCCGGTGGCGGAGGAGGAGCCGAAGTAAGCGTCAGTCGGGGCGGCATGGCCGGAGCAGCGGCCTGCCAGTACCGGCCTCGCCGTCGAGATCGGCTGCAGTGCGAACGACCGACCTGACGCAGTTGTCCTGGAGTCGAACTACGTGTGGGCAACCCGTACGATCCCGCAGGAGGGCCCGCCGCCCGTCGATGCCGTCTGCCTCTATCGCCGTTCGCCGGGTTGTGTTGCGCCGACCGCCGGGAGTGCTCATTACGCCAGGTCGAGGTCTGCCAGTACCCGCGTGAGGGCCTCGAGAGCTCTGACGGTACCGGACGCCATCCCGTGCGCCAGCCGCCCCAGGTCGCCGACGGTGTCCACGTTGAACTCCGGCGCCAGATGCGCGACCGTGAGGCCAGCCGCCGCCAGCGCGGCCTCCGTATCCGCCAGCGCGCTATCAGTGCTCCAGCCTACATCGTCAAGAGCTCCCGCCGCCAGCCGCCCGCGCACGCCCAGCAGATAGCACCCGCCATCGTCGCACGGCCCAAGGACGGCATCGACCTCGGCTAACGCTTCAAAGGCCTCGGCGATGCGCTCCGGCGGCATCTGGGGGCAGTCCGTGCCAATGAAGACCGTCGCGTCGTCGGCCTCGGGCTGAATCTGCTCCAGGACGCCGCCGAGCCGCTCCCCGGGGTCCGCGCCACGCTGCTCGACCAGCCGCCAGTCGGCAGCCAGGCGGGGCGTGAACCACTCGATGGCGTCCGTGTAGGCCAGCACCAGCCGCGGCGCCGCCTCGGAGGACGCCGTCAGCAGCCCCTCGCACAGCGCCAGCGTTTCCTGCAGCAGGGCCTCGGCGATCCTGGCTGCCGCGGCGGGACCGATCTCGTCCGCGAGTCTCGTCTTGGCCCTGCCCGGCAGAGGGGGCTTGGCGAAGAGCACCAGCCATCGCATGCGATCACCGCGCCTTCGGACACAGTCGCACCAGCATGTCGGACGCGTCCCGGGCATGACAGGACCCCACCGGGTCATCATCCGCACGATCATCCGCAGGTGTGCCGGGCCCTGCACCGCCACAGAGATCATCATCTGCGCGACAGCGGCGCCGCTCCGGGCGCCGGCGTCAGCGCTCCGTGCGGTCCCTCCCCGCACCTCCTGTCGATCCGTCGCGCCTCATCGCGCGCCTCCGGATCGCCTCGCGCATCTACCGTATCCGGGACTCGCTCTCCCACATGTCCGCGTTCGGGCCCAGCTTCTCCTTCAGCGGCTCGGTGGCCTTGTCGAGCCGGTCGATGACGTCCTGCGGCAGGGTCAGGTCCGCCGCCGCGGCGTTGTCGCGCGCCTGCTCGGGGTTGCGGATGCCGGTGATGACGCTCCCCACGCCGGGCTGTGCGATCAGCCAGGCCACGGCCACGTGTGTCATCTCCTCACCGACCTCCTCGCAGATCTCGCGAATGCGGTCGATGGCCTGGAAGGTCTCCTCCTCCGCGCCCCCCTCGCCGTGGCGCGTGCCCTGGCGCTCGTCGGAGAAGTGCCGGCTGCGCGCCCGACCCTCGGGCACGTCGTCCGGGCCGTCGTACTTGCCCGTCAGCATCCCCTGCATCAGCGGGCTGTAGCACAGGATCGAGATGTCCTCCTCCACGCACTTGGGCTGGATCTCGTACTCAATGGCCCTGAACAGGAGGGAGTAGGAGACCTGGTTGACGTCCGGGTGGCCGTACTGCAGGATCTCGTCGAGGTCCTGCGGCCCCCAGTTGGAGACCCCGCCCACGCGCACCTTTCCCTCATCGATAAGCTCCTCCATGGCCTCCCAGGTGTCCTCAAAGCGGACGCTGCGGCTCGGCCAGTGGAGCTGATACAGGTCGATGTGGTCGGTCTGCAGCCTGCGCAGCGAGTCCTCGCAGGCCTGCTTGAGCGCGTCCGGCTCATGGTGATTGGGCGAGGCCTTGGTGGCGATGATGGCCTCACCGCGGACTCCCTTGAGCCCGCGGCCCAGCAGCTCCTCGGAGGCGCCGCCTCCGTAGCCCTCGGCGGTGTCGAAGAAGTTCAGGCCCAGGTCGATGGCCACCCGCATGGCGTCGAGGGCGTCCCTCTCATCCTGCTCGCCCCACCACTGCCCTCCGGCGATGGCCCAGCAGCCGAAACAGATGACCGGCACCTCAAGATCACTGTTGCCAAGCTTCCGCGTCTGCATGCGAACCCTCCTTTACGTCCGTGGTCTCCTTTACGCCGAAGGGTATTGCCGTCGGCGGGCGAAGTCAAGGTCGGCGCCGACATGAAGCAAGCCCCACACCGGAAACGCTCGCGGAGGTCACCTGTCGGTTAGAACGGCCTCAGCGGCTCACCCTCGTTGACCGCCCGGCACATGCGCTCGTAGAGCGTGAAGTAGTTGGTGACCGCGGTCCCGGGCGGGATGATCTCATCGACGCGATCCATCTCCTCCTCGGTCAGCTCGATCTCCGCGGCGCGCAGCGCCGACTCCACGTGCTCGACCGTCCGCGGCCCGGTGATCGGCGAGGTGATGCCCGGCCGCTGAGCGCACCATGCCAGCGCGAACTCCGCGAGCGTGATCCCGCGCTCCTCGGCCAGCGGGATCAGCTCCTCCACCAGATCGAGCACCTCCGGCTCCATGCGATCGTGGCCATCCCTCTGGCCGACCTCCTTGAATTTGTGGCCCTCAGGGATCGGCTGACCCTTGCGGTAGACGCCGCTGAGCACACCGCCGGCGAGGGGGCCGAATGGCACCAGGGCCAGCCCGTAGCGCTGCGCGGTCCAGACCAGCTCCATCTCGGCGCGGCGGTCGGTCAGGTTGTATGGGGGCTGCTCGGCCACGATCTGCGGCCCGCCCATCCTGTCGGCCTTCCACAGCGCCTCCATGAGCAGCGGCACCGGCCACTTGGAGGTGCCCACGTAGAGGATCTTGCCCTGATCCACCAGCGTGTTGAGGGTGTCCAGCGTCTCCTCGATCGGCGTGGTGATGTCCGTGATGTGCAGGTAGAACAGGTCGATGCGGTCGGTCTGCAGCCGCCGCAGGGAGTCCTCCACCGCCCGCGTGAGGTGGAAGCGGCTGGCGCCGTGCTCGTTCGGCCCTCGGCCCATCCGCGCCACGGCCTTGGTCGCCAGCACCACGTCATCGCGCTTGCCGTTGGCCTGCAGCGCGCGGCCGGTGAACTCCTCCGCGACGCCGCGGGCGTAGACGTCGGCGGTGTCGATGAAGTTCATGCCGCCGTCGATGGCCGTGTCGATGATGCGGTGCGCCTCCTCCTCGTCGGTGCTGCCGCCGAAGTTCATGGTCCCCAGGCACAGCTTCGAGACCCGAACGCCACTGCTGCCGAGCTGTCGGTACTCCATACGCTCCTCCCGCCCATGAGAATGGGCACGGCCCCGGCCCCGCCTCCCGTCGCCACGCTGTCGATGCTCCATTCGCTCTCGCCTCCATGCCATCCATGTCTCGCGCACATGCACGTTCGACCGCCGCGCCCCTTCCCCTTCATCGTCATGTGCGGGCGGCAGCGGAGATCGCGCGATGCCGGCCGCGTCGTCTTCGGAGGAGGATTCCCCGAGCCTCGGAGTGAAGATGGCCGGACCGACATCATCCACCTCTGGGGAGAGCCCACTATGCTCAGGGCAGAGGACGTGAAGACGTACGCTCTCGAGTCCGGCGCGGACCTGGTCGGCATCGCGCCGATGCAGCGCTGGGAGGGGGCGCCCAAGCAGTGCGACGCCCGCTACATCGCCCCCGACGCGAAGTCAATGATCGTCATGGGCTTCCGCATCCCCCGCGGCTCGCTGCGGGGCATCGAGGAGGGGACCTTCTACGTCTCCTACGCCTCCATGGGCTACGCGGCGATCAACCACGTGCTGCAGCCGATGGTCCTGTGGCGCGTCACGGCCATGATCGAGGACGCCGGCTATGAGGCCGTGCCCATCGCGAACAACTTCCCGTGGACCAACACGGACTCCAGCGGCCAGAACCCCGAGCGCACCGGGAAGCACAATCCGGCCCGGAGCCTCCCCGTTTCGCCCGATAGGCCCGCCCCGGACGTCTTCCCACACCTGCGCCTGGCGGCGTTCATGGCCGGACTCGGGGAGATCGGCTGGTCGAAGATGTTCATCTCGCCCAGGTTCGGGCCGCGGCAGCGGCTGGCGATCATCCTCACCGACGCGCCGCTGGAGCCCGATCCGCTCTACGAGGGCCCTGCGCTGTGCGACATGTGCATGGCGTGCGCCGAGGAGTGCACCGGCGGGGCCATCCCCACCGACAAGGAGCAGTGCGTGGAGATCACCATCGCCGGCCGCACCGTGCGGTGGGCGAATATCGACTACACCATCTGCAGCCGCTACTTCTGCGGCGCCTCCCCCCAGCACAATCCCTTCATGGTCACCGAGGAGGACCGGGAGGGCTTCCAGCAGCCGGTGGGTCAGGCCCAGCGCTACAAGATCGGCCCAACCTACGACTACGGGCGGGCGCTGGAGGGCGCCAAGGGCTGCATCCGGGCCTGCATGATCCACCTGGAGGAGCAGGGGAAGCTGACGAACACCTTCGACCAGCCGTTCCGGCGCCGCGACCCGTGGCGGATGAGCTGGCCCAGGGAGTAGGCGATGTCGGATAGCGCCCGCCAGAGGCTCGAGAGCATCCACCGTGGCATCCAGCGCTGCCGCAAGTGCCGGTTGCATCAGAGCCGCACCCACGCGGTCCCGGGAGAGGGTCCGGCGGATGCGCGCTGCATGCTGATCGGCGAGGCGCCGGGCGCGCGCGAGGATGAGCAGGGCCGACCCTTCGTCGGCATGTCAGGCAGCTTCCTGGACGAGGTGCTGGCCGAGGTCGGCCTCCAGCGGGGCACCATCTACATCACCTCGGTGATCAAGTGCCGCCCGCCGGGGAACCGCAATCCCCGCGCCGATGAGCTGGAGACCTGCATCGGCGCCTGGCTGTGGGATCAGATCGAGGTGGTGGATCCGGAGATCATCGTCATCCTCGGGGGCGTGGCCTTCGGCGCGCTCTTCCACGAGCGCGCGACGCTAAAGGACGTCCACGGCCAGGTCCGGGAGCGCGGCGGGCGGGAGTGGCTGATCACCTACCACCCGGCCTCGGCCATGCGCTTCCCCGAGCCGAAGCAGCGGACGCGCGAGGATTTCCGCAGGCTGGCGGAGATGCTGCAGGCGTAGCGGTGTCCTCAAGCTCGTCGGAGCACATGTTGGCGGGGGCTGCGGCTTACTCCTCAGGCCACTCCTCCCGGATCATGACCCACTCGCCGCGCTCCGCGGCCAGATCGCAGGCGGCGTCCACCTCCAGCTCCCGCAGTCCGTCCTCGCC
>JBNGDZ010000316.1:0-6086 GCA_049975765.1 Armatimonadota bacterium | reverse complement strand
GCGATGGGCTCTCCGTGGGGCGTCTCGGCCACCAGCAGCGCCACCTCGGGGTCCGTGGGCCCCGCCGGCCGAACCAGCTCGTCGCTGCCCCGCGGCGGGTTCATGCGCACCTGCCCGTTCTTCATCCACCACCGCCGGTTGTGCGTCTCCGCGGGGCAGAAGCCGCTGGTGTGGCCGATGACCGCCGGCCGCAGCCGGTTCTGCGCCAGCTTCACCGCATCCCCCATGCGCGGGATGGCCCACCGCGCGTACTCCTCGTCGATGGGCTGCATGAACAGGTGCGCCATCGGCGGGCCGTAGTGGGTGTGCGTGGCTGACATCATGATGTTGGCCGCCGGGATGGCTGTCAGCTCCTCCGCGCGGGCCTTGGCCTGGTCGAAGCGCTCCCGCGGCACGAACAGAAGGTCAGTCTGCACGTAGGCCACCTGCGTGTCGCCGTCATCTAAGACCACCGCCTTCGCCTGCAGCGGGTAGCCCACATCGTCGGACCTGCGCTCGGACATGCTCCCGCTCATCAGCCCGCCCAGCAGCGGCGTGATATCCACCGATGCGGCTCCGACTCGTAGTTCTCCCATCGTAAGCCTCCTGCTTCTGCGTGAGTTGTGCGAGCACTACGACAGTCGCCCTTCGGGCGACGGCCGGCTTGGGAAAGCCCGGCCCTCCGGGCCCTGGGCCCCCCGTCGCGGGCACCTTCGCCGGGACGCTCCCCGGACCTGCAGGTGAGAGCCTTCGCGGCGGAGAAAAGGTACCCGCAGATCAGATGAGAGCCTGAGCGGTGATTGCGTGGCCGATTCCTCCGGCGCCTCGGGGCTGAGCGCGGTCGCACGCGGGGCGCGTCATCCGCTGTCGCTGGTCATCGGGGCGGCGACGCTCGTCGGAGCAGTGCTGGTGGCGCCATGGCTGATCGCCCCGGGCGCGGCGCTGTGGCTGGCGGTAAGCTACGCGCTGGGCCGGGCCAGGACGCCTGCGCCACCGAGCATCGACACGAGTGGCCTGCCACCGAGCATCCAGCGCGACCTCGCGGGTGTCGGTGAGGCCGTTGCGCGTCTGCGGGAGGCCGTCGACCGCCTCGGGCCCGGCCAGCGGGAGATGTTCGCCGGGCTGGAGGATGAGGCCGGGGAGTTGCGTGAGGCCGCCGCCCGCCTGGCGTTGACCGCCGGGGTGCTGCATGAGCAGGTCGCCCGGGAGCGCCCCGAGGAGCTGCAGGCTCAGATCGAGGGGCTGCAGGGGCGCCTGGAGGCGACCGATCGGGAGGCGGCGCGCGGACGGCTGCAGGGGGCCATCGAGGGCCTCCAGAGGCGCCTGGCGCGGCGCGATGAGCTGATGGAGCGGCTGGAGCGCTACCGAGCCACGCTGGACGGCATGCAGGCGGAGATCGAGGAGCTGGCGGATCGAGCCGGGGGCTTGGCGCGGGGCGAGGAGTGGGCGGCCGACGAGGCCCTGGAGGAGCCGCGGCGGCGCATGGACAGCCTGAAGGCCTCGGTGGCCGCCGCGGAGCAGGTCATGGGCGCAAGCTCGCATATCGAGACGGAGGCCGAGAACGCCTGACACGTTCGCACACCGGGCACCGCCCGGATACGCCTGGAGGTGACGTCCATGTGGGCCCGCATCAAGGCGATCTTCCGCTCGTTGTTTGGCTGGCTGCTACGGGGCATGGAGAATCCGGAGATGCTCCTGCGCCAGTACATGGATGACATGCGGTCGCAGATCCCGAGGCTGAATGCGCAGGTCGCCGAGGTCGTCAAGCACGAGAAGCTGCTGGAGATGGAGCTGGAGCGCAAGCGGCAGACCGTGGCCGAGTTGGAGCCGCGGGTGGAGGCCGCCGTGAAGATGGGCCCCGAGAAGAAGGAGGCCGCCAAGCGCCTCATCGTCTCCCTGGAGACGGCCAAGGGCGAGCTGGCGGAGCTGGAGGAGCAGCTTGAGCGGGCGCGCGAGAACTCCCAGAACATGATGCGCCAGCGCACCGCCTATGAGCAGCGCATCAAGCGCCAGATCGATGAGGCCAAGCGGCAGCTCTCCCGCGCCAAGCGCGCCGAGGTGGAGAAGCAGATCGCCTCCACCATGGCCAGCTTCGAGGTCGGCGACGCCTCCGACACGCTCGAGCGCGTCACCGAGCGCATCGACGAGGACCTCGCCCGCGCCAAGGCCCGCCAGGAGGTGGCCTCGGACACGCTCGAGTCCCAGATGGCCGAGCTTGAGCTGGACGTGGCCGACCAGCAGGCGGAGCTGGCCTACGTCGAGTATCAGCGCCAGCTCGGGCTGATCCCCGATGAGGAGGCCGAGCGCACCATGGAGGCCGTGGCCCAGGAGGCGGAGGGTGAGCACGTCACCGCCCCGCCCAGCCAGGAGGAGATGGAGGAGATCGAGCGGCAGATGCAGGCGGAGCAGACCGAAGAGGCCGAGCAGGAGCAGTAGGCTGAGACTCCATGTCTGAGACCGCCCAGAAGGTGCCGCTCCCCCCGTGGGCCGACGACGTGCGCAGCGCCTTCACCAGCGGCGCCGCCTCCGTCTTCCTGCTGCACGGGGTGCGCGACCTGGTGCCCTTCGGGGGGCGCTACGTGCCCCTGCCCGAGTTCCTGCATCGCGCGTTCTGCGGCGGCAAGCGCACCGTTTTCTACGACATCGGCGCTGGCATCAGTCTGCCCACGCCGGAGGACGAGAAGGAGTTCAATGCCTTCCTCGACGTCCGCGCCGCCCGGGGCGACCCGCCCCTGGCGATGCGCGACAGCTACCGCCCGGAGCTGGCCATCCCGGTGCTGCAGGAGTACCTGATGAGCCGCGACCGGGTGGCGCTGATCATCGACTTCGTGGACAAGGTCTTCCCCGCCCAGGAGGAGCGGTTCATGAGCGCCGAGGAGCGGCGGCTGCTGGCCACCGTCCGCTCCTGGTCCACCGACCCCCGACTGATGCGGCGCAACAGCTTCGTGCTGCTCATCGCCGAGTCCCTCACTGACGTGCACGAGGACCTCTACACCCGTGGCGGCGGCACGGCCCTGGTTGAGCTTCCTCTGCCGGACGAGGCCCAGCGGCTGCAGTACATCAACCGGCTCCTGGAGGCGGGAGAGGACTCCGACGCCCCCGCGTCCGATGACGACGACCTGGCGCTGTCGCGGCAGGTGCTGGCCCAGACCACCAACGGCATGACGCTGCAGCAGATCGCCGCCATGGTCCGCTCCGCGCATGCCGAGGGCCGGGCCCTGGACCTTGCGGAGGTGGGCCATCACAAGCGCGACGCCATCGAGGCCGAGATCGGCGAGCTGGTTGAGTTCACCGACTCCCCCTTCGGCCTCGACGCCGTGGCCGGCGTTGAGAAGCAGAAGCAACTGCTGCTGGACACCGTGCGCGCGCTGCGTGAGGGCCGCACCGGCCTGGTGCCCAAGGGCATCCTGCTGCTGGGGCCGCCGGGGACGGGCAAGACCTTCACCATGCAGTGCTTCGCCCGCGACATCGGCATTCCGTTCGTGGAGCTGCGCAACATCTTCTCAAAGTACGTCGGCTCCACCGAGGCGAATCTGGAGAAGCTCTTCCACTACCTGGAGGCGCTGGCGCCGATCTTCGTGTTCATAGACGAGTTCGACCAGAGCTACGGGCGGCGCGTGACCACCGACAGCGACTCGGGGGTCTCACGCCGCGTCTTCGGCATGTTCAACAACTTCCTCTCCGACGACTCCCACCAGGGGCGTATCATCTTCGGCGCCGCCACCAACCGCCCCGACCTCATCGACCACGCCACCATGCGGGCCGGCCGCTTCGACCTGAAGATCCCCTTCCTGCTGCCCGGCGCAGAGGCCCGGGAGGCCATCCTCCGTGTGACCATCCGCAACCTCGGCGTGGACTTCGAGGACGGGGACCTCTCCGAGATCGCTCAGGGCACAGCCGGACACTCCGGGGCCGACCTGCGCGAGCTGGTGCGCATCGCCCAGCGCCGCGCCTTCAGCGAGGGCCACGAGCAGGTGACGGTGGGAGACCTGGCCTTCGCCGTCGAGGACTATATCCCACCCGGGATCTCCCGCGCGGACGAGATTCGCGCCATGGAGCTGCAGGCGGTGGCCTATACGACGTCGCGGTCGCTGCTCCCCGACCACTACGCAGCGGCGCTTGAGAGCGGCCGCCTGCATGAGGACCTGCGCGAGCTGGAACTGCGCCTGGGCTGGTAGGGGAGCGGCGAGCCGCCAGCGACGAGCCGCGAGCGAAGGGCAACGGACTGCGGCCCACGACACCTGGGCGGCAGGCCTCCCCCTCGGCGCTCTCCGTCGTGTCACATCACCTGCGGTCGCGACCGCCGCCGGACGTCCGGGTCGCACGCACCGGCGGCCAGCGCCGCCCCCCCCGCTCCTCGGTCTGCCGGCGCTGTGAGACTGCCTTCCGCTGGAGGACTCGGGGCCGCGGCAACGAAGCTACCATGGCCGTATGAGCGCCACCTGTCGCTGGAGGTCCGAGGATGAAGGTCTACATCGTCACCGACCTGGAGGGCGTGGCCGGCATCACGCAGTGGGACCCCCGCCATGAGGGCGATAACGCCGCCACCGCCCTGGCGCGGCAGCGCTTCTCGCGCTGGCTCACCGAGGAGGTCAACGCCGCGGCGCGAGGCTTCTTCGCCGGCGGGGCCACCGAGGTCATCGTCAACGACGGGCATGGCGCAGGCCAGACCATCGACGTGGAGTATGTTGATCCGCGCATCCGCATCTTCCACGGCACCGAGCGGCCCAACTACTGCACCGGGCTCGACGAGACCTGCGACGCCATCGCCAGCGTCGGCACGCACTCCAAGGCCGGCACCGAGCACGGTAACTTGGCGCACACCATGGGCAGGGGTGTGCGGGGCTACTGGATCAACGGCGTCAGCGTGGGGGAGACCGGCCTGCAGGCCTTCCTGGCCGGCGAGTACGGGGTGCCCTACATCTTCTGCGCGGGCGACGAGTGGGCGGTGCGGGAGATGCAGCAGCTCGTTCCCGGGTGCGTCGGCGCGGCGGTCAAGTACGGGACCAGCGCGATCTCGGCGCTGACCTGCGCTCCCGAGCGGGCGCGGGAGATCATCGAGGAGGGCGCCGAGCGCGCCATGCAGGTGGTCGGCGATGTGGAGCCGCTGGAGCCGGGCTCGCCGGTGCTCTTCCGCGAGGAGCACCACGAGCCCACCTTCGACCCCGAGAAGCCGCGGGAGGGCTGCCGCATCATCGACGCCCACACCCTCGAGATAGAGGCCGACACGCTCAAGGAGCTGCTGGACATCAAGTACGGCTATGACCCGGACTGGACCCCGGCCTGGAGGCAGGCGTGGTTCGAGGAGGCGTGACCTCATGCGCATGCACATCATGACCGACCTGGAGGGCGTGGCGGGCGTCTGCCAGTGGGAGAACCGCGACGACACCGGCCCCTGGAACGCGCTGCGGCGCCGGAGGCTCAGCAGACTGCTGGCCGGTGAGGTCAACGCGGCGATCGACGGCCTGCTGGCGGGGGGCTTCGATGAGGTCATCGTCAACGACGGCCACGGCTCGGGATCGACGATCGACTACGAGATCGCCGACCCCCGCGCGCTCTACTACCACGGCCGGGAGCGGCCCTTCTGGCTGCCGTTCCTCACCGACCGATGCGCCGCCACGGGCGCGGTGGGCGCGCACTCCAGGGCCGGCACGCCCGGCGGCTGCCTGGCGCACACCATGAGCGGCGCCATCCGGCGGTGGACGATCAACGACCTGGAGGTGGGGGAGACCGGCCTGCAGGCCCTCATCGCGGGCTATCACGGCGTCCCCTTTGTCTTCGCGGCCGGCGACATCTGGCTGTGCCGGGAGATGGAGGAGACCGTCCCCGGCTGCGTGACGGTCCCGGTGAAGTACGGGACGAGCAGGCACTCGGCGATGGCCCTGCCGCCCCAGCGCGCCTGTGAGCTGATCCGTGAGGGCGCGGAGCGGGCTATCGAGGCCCTCGATCGCGTGGAGCCGCTGACGCTGGAGTCCCCGGTGGTGTGGCGGGACGAGCGGACGGACCCCACGTGGGACGAGGAGGAGCAGCAGCCGGAGGGCGTCACCATCATCAACGCCCACGTGCGGGAGATCGTCGGCGAGGACCTGATGGATGTCCTCCAGAAG
>JBNGDZ010000315.1:0-6100 GCA_049975765.1 Armatimonadota bacterium | reverse complement strand
GGTCATACGCTCCCCCATGGGCTGCTTGAACTCGTAGTAGGAGAGCACCGGGCCGACGCCCAGCGCGGTGCGACCGTCCGGGAGCTGGTAGGCGGCGATCAGCAGCTTCACGTAGCCGACGCCCTCCTCCAGGACCTGTTTGGTGTTCTGGTCGGTGAGCACGTCGGCCACGATGGTGGTCTTGTCCTCCTCCTCGTCCATCCCCTCGATGGTGCGCTTGAGGGCGAAGGCGATCCCCTCGATGTAGTCGGCGTCCTCCTCGCTGATGGCCTCGCCGCGCAGCTCCGTGAGGCTGATCTGCATCAGGCGCTCGATGATGCCCTCCAGCGCCTGCAGGCGCCCCAGCGACTGCTCGTCGAGCACGCCCATGTCCTCCAGTCCCGTGCGGGTCATGCGCGCCAGCGCCAGCATCTGCGCGTAGAAGTCCGGGCGCGGCTCCACGTAGCCTGGCGGCGGCTCCTCCGGCGGCATGGGAGCGGCCCCGAGAGTCGGCACGTAGGGCTGCTTGGCGTAGAGGATGGTGTCATGCCGCAGCTCCGCCCACGAGGCCAGCGCCGCCCACAGCGTGCGGTCGAGCCAGGCGTCGGTGCGCATGAAGCTGGGGTAGCCGTCGCCCACAGGCGCGGCGAGCGTCTGCAGCGCCCGTAGCCAGCTCCAGTAGAGGTTCCGGTTCCAGTCCTCGTCGGACACCTCGCCGAACTCGCCCCGCAGGCTCTCAAGCTGCTCCTCGTAGTTGGCGTAGGCGGTGTCGCCCTCGGCCTCAAGGATCTCGTGGGCGCGCTGCGAGCCCAGCACCGCCATCACATCCAGACCGCGCGGGAAGACGCGTGCCGGGCCGCCCTGGGTCATCTCCATCGAGAACGGCTTGCCCTCCCCGGTAAACTCCAGCACCCTCGGGGCGGCCAGCTCCTGCATCATGTAGCCGTCCGGGATGAATCGCTGGCCCATCAGCCGCAACCCCATGGTGTCCGCCAGCAGCTCGTCAAGCTGCTCGGGAGAGAAGGGCGGGTAGATGGTGATCTCTCCCGTACCGCCGTAGATCTTCGGCGCTCGCAGCGTTGCGAGCTGACTCTTCAGCGAGAAGAGCGTCTCCTCCTCGGCGAGCGTGGACCACTCGAAGGACGTTCCGGCGACCTCGCGAATGCTCTCGGCGTACTCTCGGGGGGTCAGATCGTCAGCGAAGCCCACGTAGAAGGCCGTGACCGCGTAGACGCGCTGCCAGGTCTCGAGCAGTTCCGCGTTGTCCGGCTGGTAGAGGGTCCCGGCCATCAGGCAGGCCTGCAGCGTCTGGATGCGGGCCTCCTGCTCGCTCACCAGGGCGTCATCGCCGCCCTTGAGGAGCATGGAGAGCCGCCCGTACCACATCAGCGCCTTGAAGTAGCGCTCCAGGGTCTCTGAGCGGGTATAGTGCCCGCGGGGGACGTACTGCGAGTAATCCTCGCGGTAGGTGAAGATGGGGCTGTCGGCGAAGCCGGCGTGCTCCTCGATGAGAGCCAGCTCGGCCGAGACATCGTCCCGCACCAGGCCCGGCAGCGCCGTGTCGGGATCCAGCAGGCGCAGGCCCACCCCGAAGTAGGCCATGTTCCGCGCCGCCGCCTCCTGCAGCTCGCCTGAGAGCGTCTCGTGCTGCTGCTGCGAGATGTCCAGCATCGAGCGGGAGAAGTCGATGATCGACTGGTAGAACTCCTGCTCCTCGATGCTCTTGAGGGTCTGGTCGAACTGGAGGTGGTAGAGGTGCAGCAGCGTGTCCACGGTCACGAAGGGCGGGATGCCCGCATCGTCGGCGAACTCGTAGACAGCGACGATGTCCTCTTCCGTCCCCCGGTCGGTGACCGCGAAGCCCTGCCGCGCGAGCACCTCCCGGACTCCGGGGCTCAGCAGGTGCTGCAGCTTCTGGGTGTTCACGACCTGCTCCAGCTCCAGGGGCAGGTCATAGCCCTGGATCTGAGCCTCGATCTCGACCGCCACCGGCTCGTAGTAGGCCCTGAACGCCGTCTGCGGGTCGAAGTCCGGCATCTGCAGCTCCACCGCCGCCTCGGCCGCCTGCTCCTCGCCATCACCGCAGCCGAGCATCATGGGGGCCACCGTCATCGCCACAAGTGCTACGCGGCTCAGCGCACGCACCTCGATCACTCCCGGAATACCTTGCTGGTTCCATCCTCGCCGTCCGTCCACTAAGACTGCGACCTCTTCATGAAGGTTCCATGGCCGTCACCCATTGGCCTGCCGCCTGATGAACTCCGGGGGGACCTGCCGGGCCACGTAGACGCTCCCGGCCCGGCGGAACTGCACGCCCGCCTCGGCGGCTCGGCGGGCGTCGATGCGGAGGATCGCCGGCTTGGGATCGCGGCGTCGCCCCACCCGTCGGGCCTGCGCGACGGTCTCCGAGAGGTGCACCATCTGCCGGCCCATCGGTCGCAGGCCGTCGCGGAGGATGTCCTTCACGCGTCGCCGCGGGGTCCCGTGGTAGAGCACGTCGGGCGGCTCGACCGCTTGCCCGACCTGATTGACTTCGATGGAGTGCCCGTATGTTGCGCGGATGCGGTCGCCGGCGATCTCGAACCGTCCCTGCGCGTCGCAGGCCACCACCTCTCGCACCATCTCCTCGTCCGCGCCCACCGCGCCGACGAGGCCCGCCAGCGGCACGAAACCCCGGGCGTCGGGCGTCAATCCCCCGTCCTCGGGATGGTGCCGAAGGAAGTAGCTCATACGCTTTGAGAGCCTCACGCGCCGCCGCTGATCCATGATCCGGTCGCCGCGGTCCTCCTACTCGTACTCTCGCGCCACCTCAATGAAGGCCCGCACGTTCTCCTCCGGCACCCCGCGGCACAGCTCCACCAGCATACGCTGGGCGCCCTCCTCCACCATGCTGCGGTAGGTGGCCCTGATCTCCTCCGGCGTCGCCAGCAGCAGCTCCTGCGAGGACTTCATCTGCACCAGGAAGGGGATGTCAAGAACCTCCAGGCAGTCGGTGACGGTCAGGTAGGGGTCGGTGCCCACATCGATGAAGGTCCATCCGTGCTCCTGCAGGATCTCCAGGTGCGGCGTGCGCAGCAGCTCGGTGTGACTGGTCATGGAGGTCGCCCCGAAGTACTCTGCGATCCGCAGCATGTACTGCACGTCGAACTCCACGTAGTGCTCCGGCCCCAGCAGTCCCCCATAGTCATCGGTGAAGCCGATGCTCTCCAGGCGCAGCGGGCCGCCGGTCAGCTCCGCGGCCAGCACGCGCTGGCGGATGGCGCTCTCGGTGAGCGTCGCCATGAAGCGATGGACCAGCTCCGGCGCATCCACGATGTCCACGAAGAGCCCCTCACCGCGCAGCACGACCGCGGTGGTCAGCGGCGCCTGAGTGCCGCCTGAGAAGCCCACCGTCACACCTTCGGGCGCGTGCTCCAGCATCCAGCGGAAGAACTCCAGAGCCTGCGGGTAGTACCCCGCCTCGGCGATGGGCTCGGGCACACGCAGCTCTGTGGCCTCTTCGATGCTGGTGATGGGATGTCCCAACGGCGCGGGGATCTGGTCCTCGAAGACCTCGAAGCGCAGCCCGAAGACGGAGCCGGTGAGATAGGTCGTGAAGTCCGGTGCGACCGCCCGCCGCAGGGGGAGCCCGTACATCTCATGCAGGATGCGCGGCCCCTCAAGCTGCACGTGCATCTGCGCCGCGGGGTCGGAGTGGTACTCCCGCATGGTGACCCCGCAGTACTCCGCGTAGACCTCCGGCGGCACGGCGATGGACCACGGGATGTGCCCGGGCATCTCCCAGCTCCTCTCATGCAGATGACGCCCACAGACCTTTCGCCCCGGCGGCGAGTTCTCCCTCGCTCGGGGGAGGAGCCGGACTTAGCGTGGCGAAGCGCACAAGAGTGCGCTGTCCGGACTGCGGCTGCCACGCGGGCCAGACGGCAGCGATACCGAGAAAGCGATGGCAGGTGCGGCAGATGAGCGTTGACTACGAGATCGACCTGCGGCCGATCACCAGCGGCTTCGACGGCGAGACCTGCTGGGTGCACGCCCGCGCAGGGGCCATCCCTGGCGCCGGCGAAAACGGGCGCCCGGCGGTCGTTACGACCATGCAGAAGCTGCTGCTGTCGGGCAGCGACGTGTTCTACACCATTCACGACATGCGCACCGACGACCTCGGCGAGACTTGGAGCGGGCCCACGCCTCACGAGGGCCTGGGGCGCTGGCAGGAGGAGGAGGGCGTCACGGGCGCGGTCTGCGACGTCACGCCGGCCTGGCACGCGGCCACACAGACGCTGCTTGCCACGGGCCACAGCGTCTACTACCGCGACGACACCGGCCCGATGCACGTGAGGCCTCGTGAGACGGCCTACTCCGTGTACGATGCGCACGCGCGCAGTTGGTCTGACGCGCGTTTCCTGGAGATGCCTGACGAGGAGCGGTTCCGCAATGCCGGAGCCGGCTGCACCCAGCGCTTCGATCTCGAGGACGGGACGATCCTGCTGCCGATCTACTTCCGGCCCGACATCGCCGAGGCGCACTCGGAGGCCATGGTCCTGCGCTGCGGCTTCGATGGTGAGACGCTGCAGGTGCTGGAGATGGGCAACGCGCTGGCCTGCGAGGATCCGCGCGGGATGGGTGAGCCCTCGATCGCCCGCTTCGACGGCCGCTACTACCTCACGCTCCGCAACGACGTGCGCGGCTACGTGGCCGCCGGGGACGACGGCCTGCACTTCGAGGAGCCGGTGCCCTGGCGCTTTGACGACGGGGCGGAGCTGGGCAGCTACAACACGCAGGCGCACTGGCTGGCGCACTCCGACGCGCTCCACCTGGTCTACACCCGGCGGGGGCTGGACAACGATCACGTTTTCCGCCACCGTGCGCCGCTGCTGGTCGCCCAGGTGGACCCGCAGCGGCTGTGCGTCATCCGCGACACCGAGCGGGTGGCGGTTCCCGAGCGCGGGGCCCGGCTGGGGAACTTCGGCGTGTGCGGTGTCACCGAGGACGAGAGCTGGATCATCGCCGCGGAGTGGATGCAGCCGGCCGGATGCGAGCAGTACGGCTCAGACAACACCGTCTGGGCGGCGCGCATCCTGTGGGATCGGCCCAACCGCAGCTACCGGGCCTGAGACCGGCACATCGCGTCCCGGGTCGCACGCTCGAGGTTCGACCTGGCGGCCACAGTTATGCCTCCGGCCGTCAGCAGGTCACGTGCAGGATCAGGGCCCTGCGTCCCTGCGCAAGATTCCACGCCTCGACGGCCTTCGGCGTGGGTAGCATCTGCCACGTCACGCCACGCTGCTCCAGCAGCTCCCGACCCTCATCGCTGAGGCGGACCATGCCGTTGAAGCCCTCGCCGATGATGAGCGTGTCGGCGCCCTTCTTGAGGGCCTTCTTCAGCTCTCGGGGCCCAAGGACGTGCGAGGTACCGTAGTCCTTGCGCGCCCACTTCTTCTTGCGCTTCTTGACCGCCCCGTCGGCGCGGATGTGAATATCGTGGTCGAGCCGCTCCCCGTTCACGGTCACGGTGCCGAACTCGACGCTGTCGATGTGCGGATAGTCAACCTCATCGCGCTCCCGCGCGGCGGCCTGCAGCATAGCCTCCTCGCTCTCCTCCGGCTCCTGCGGCCCGGGCGCCTCGGTCTCGTAGACGGCCGTCTCGCGCAGCGTGGCCTCCACCAGCGCCGCCGCGCCCAGGGCCACGGCATCGTCGCCCAGCTGCGAGACCGCGAGCTGCAGCGTGTCCCGGGAGCCCTTCATACACGAGGCGCGCACCTCACGCTCGATCTGCGGCATCAGGAACTGCTCGCAGGCCTCGATGACGCCGCCCCCGAGGATGACCATGTCGGGGTCGAGCAGGTGCCGGATCGTCAGCACGCCCTGCGCCAGGACGTGGGCGGCGCGGCTCATCACCTCCGTGACCAACTCGTCGCCGGCCGCCAGGGCGTCGCGCAGGGCGCCGCTCTTGATGCGGTCGCCGTCGGCGAACTCCATGATTCGCGACTGTCGCCCCTCCGCGAGGGCCTCGCGGATCGCGCTCTCGATGGCGGTGCGGCTGGCGAGGGCCTCGAAGCATCCCCGGTTGCCGCAGCCGCACTCAGGGCCGTCCACCATCAGCACCATGTGGCCGATCTCGCCG